>NZ_JBFAAF010000030.1:0-85046 GCF_040639595.1 Micromonospora sp. NPDC023814 | reverse complement strand
CGTTGGCGCGCGGGCTCTACTCGATTCCTTGGACATGGAGCGTCGCCGGGAGGGTACGCCTCCCGACGCTCATCCACAGGTTTCGAGCATTGCTCTGCCGGCCGATGCCGTTGCAGCCCTCGACCGCCCAAAGGCGGTCCTTGTGCTTGCGGCCGGCGCTCAGCATGGCCAGGTAGCTGTCGCGGTCAGTGCCGAACCGGCCCTGCCCGACTGTCTTCTCCCGAGCGTTGATGATCTCAATGGTGGCGGAACGCTTGTGCGGGTCCACGCCGATGATGACCCGGGCCATCGTGTCCTCCCTCGATCCGACAGTGTTCGTCGACGGGAGGGCAGCGCTACCTTGAGCTGGGCAGTCCCCTCTTGAGCCTCTCTCCGCCGCGGTGACCGGCGGGGCGCACGCCAGATGAGAGCCACACCAACCTGCGGTGGGCAGCCGCGATGAGAGCGACCCCACCGGTCACCTCGACCAGGCCTGGCCTGGCTGCGGTCGTACTATCAGTCAATAGGTAGCCGCCCTGCGTGCGCGCTGGCTCGTCACAGTCGGTGATGGTCGCTCCGCACTGATCTGCCGCTCCCCGTGTATCGCGATGCGGCTGGAATATGGCATGGAGGTTCCTGGCCGGGTCGGGCACGATACGGGCGTGATGCTGCTGGTTCCTGCGGATCCACTGCGACCGCGCCGTCCCGACGAGCACTTCAGGGCGGAGGCGGTCGCCGCTCGTGAGGCCGGGCTCGACGTGGCTGTGGTCGACCACGACGCACTGACCAGGCCGGATCGTGCGGAGCAGGCGGTGGCGTTGGTGCCAGCCGGCGGTGAGGCTGTCTACCGCGGCTGGATGCTGCGCAGTGAGCAGTATGCGGCCTTCGCTGAGGCGCTGGCCCGGCGCGGCGTGACGCTGCGAACCTCCGCCGAGCAGTACCGGCGGGCCCACGAGCTGCCCGGCTGGTATGCCGCCTTGGCGGCGCTCACCCCCGCGTCAGTGTGGACCAGAGGCGTCATGCGAGCGGATTTCGATCGGGCGCGCGTCGAGCTGGGCACGGGTCCGGCCGTCCTGCGCGACTACACCAAGTCGATGAAGCACTACTGGCACGAGGCGGCGTTCATTCCCGACCTTGCCGATGGCGAGACGGCCTGGAAGGTGGCAAGCCGCCTGTGGCACCTGCGTGAGGACGACTTCGTCGGCGGATTCGTGCTACGCCGCTATGAGCGATTCACCTCCGCCGAGGCGCGTACCTGGTGGGTCAACGGCGGTTGCGTCGTGGTCAGTTCGCATCCGGACACCCCGAACGACTTCCCGCCCCTCGACGTGGACCTTGAAGCGGTCGCACCGATGATCGCCGCACTGGGTCTGCCGTTCATCACGGTGGACCTTGCCCTACGCGCCGACGGAGTCTGGCGGGTCATCGAGATCGGCGACGGGCAGGTCAGCGACCGTCCGGCCACCACCGAGCCCAGCAAGCTGATCACAGCGCTGCTCGCCCGCACCCCCTGACTGTCACACGTGCACCGCCTGCCGGGGCATCCGCTTCCGCGAATCGCTCGCTACCCAAGGTGAGGCGGCTACCCGGCAGCCGGCGCGTCACTCAGCCCGGCGTTGGAGCGGAACTGGAGTACGTCCATGGCCTGGGGTAGCAGGATCGGCCGAACGCGGCACCTCGTCGACCTGCCCTGCCTGCCGTCAACGCGAGGCCACCCGGCTGACCAACCGGATTCGCGGTCTGCTCACCCAGATCCACCCCGCACTGGAACGAGCGTTCGGCAAGAACATCCAGCACAAGGCCGTCCTCGAACTGCTGTCGCGGTGCGGCGGCCCAGCCGGGCTGCGCAAGGCCGGCCGCCGCAAACTGGTGTCGATCGCCGGCAAGAACGCACCCCGCATGGGCGAACGCCTGGTCGAGCGGATCATGGCCGCCCTCGACGAGCAGACCGTCGTTGTTCCCGGCACCGCCGCAGCCGAGACGATCCTGCCCCGGCTAGCCGACAGCCTGCGTGACGTCCTGCAACAACGTGACCAGGTCGCCGCCGAGGTGGACAGGATGCTCGATGCGCACCCTCTTGCCCCGGTCCTGACCTCGATGCCCGGCATCGGCGTCAGGACCGCAGCCCGGATCCTGCTCGAAGTCGGCGACGGCACCGCCTTCGCCACCCCAGGGCACCTGGCCGCCTACGCCGGGCTGGCCCCGGTCACCCGCCGCTCCGGCAGCAGCATCCGCGGCGAACACCCTCCCCGAGGCGGCAACAAACAACTCAAACGCGCCTTCTTCCTCGCCGCGTTCGCCGCCCTCGCCGACCCCGTCAGCCGCGCCTACTACGACCGCAAAGTGCGCCACGAGGCGCTGCACGATCGAGTGGAGGTGAGAGACCGCCACCTCTTCGCTGTCGCAGCAGCGAGGTGAAGCTGGGGGCAGCCTGAGCCGGGGAACGCCGGGGAGGGTGGGAAGCAGCCCCGACAACGCCGGGACGGGTCGGCACTGCCAGACGGCCCGGGTTCGGCAAGCGAGGTCAGAAGGTGTAACGAGAGTGAACCAGTGGTTGAAGCTCCGTAAGCGTGGTACCGGCTCGAACCTGGTGGATCTGGGCCGGACGCAGTACGCGGTTCCTGTTTTGCGGAGGAATCGCCTCTCGGTCGATGTCTTCGGACATGGGTCGGGTGACCGCGGTGAAGGTCTGCGGCGTAACCGCGGGGAAGCTGCCGGAGTAGAGCTGGGCGCCGCCCTGACCGATCGATCGCGTGGTGAACGTGGGAACCATCTCAGGTCGCCCTACCCGCCTGGTTACCAGCCGGGCGGCGGGCAGGTCCGTTGCCGACCGAGGGCCATGGGGTGGGGCGGAGGTCTCGTAGTAGTCCGAGCGTCGGAGAGCGGCGCACATGGCGAAGGAGACCAGCAAGTCAGCAACGAGGAGACTGGAATGCCAGGAGGCCGTGGGTGAACACCAACGCGCCGACGTTGCTATGGCCGTCGTTCACGGCAGCCGAACGCCGGGTACTGGAGATCCAGGCCAAGCTGCACCGATGGGCGACCGGTGACCCTCAGCACCGGTTTGATGATCTCTACAACCTTGTCGCCGATCCCGCCTTCCTCGTGGTGGCGTGGGATCGGGTGCGGGGAAACAAGGGGTCCCGCACGGCCGGAGTGGACGGCAAGACCGCCCGCTACATCGAGGCCGAGCAAGGGGGCGAGGTATTCCTCGGCCAGCTGCGCCAGCAGTTGAAACAGCGCAGTTTCCAACCGGTTCCGGTCCGGGAGAGGATGATCCCCAAGGCGGGCGGCAAGCTGCGCCGTCTGGGCATCCCCACCACGGCCGACCGGGTGGTCCAGGCATCCCTGAAACTGGTGTTGGAGCCGATCTTCGAGGCGGACTTTCTCCCGTGTTCCTACGGGTTTCGCCCCGGACGCCGGGCGCACGACGCGATCGCTGAGGCTCGCCATCTGGCCAGCCACTCCTACGAGTGGGTGGTCGAGGGCGACATCACGGCGTGTTTCGATGAGATCTCGCATCCGGCCCTGATGGACCGGGTGCGGGCACGCATCGCGGACAAGCGCGTGCTGATCCTGGTGAAGGCATTCCTGAAGGCGGGCATCCTGGGGCAGGATCGGCATCTGAGGGAGACCGATACCGGAACTCCGCAGGGCGGCATCCTGTCACCGCTGCTGGCCAACATCGCCCTGTCGATCCTGGACGAGTATTTCGCCCGGATCGCGGGCGGTCCGGCCACGCCGGAGTGGCAGCGTCGGGGCCGCCGTCGTCAGGGCAAGGCCAACTACCGCCTGGTGCGGTATGCGGACGATTTTCTGGTGATGGTGTCCGGCGATCGTGAGCACGCCGATCAGGCGCGCGACATGGTCGAAGCGGTCCTGGTTCCGATGGGTCTACGCCTGTCGGAGGCCAAGACGTTGATCACCCATATCGACGAGGGTCTCGACTTTCTCGGCTGGCGCATCCAGCGTCACCGGAAACGAGGCACCAACCAGCACTACGTCTACACCTATCCGGCCAAGAAGGCACTCAAGGCCGTCACGGCCAAGGTCAAGACGATGTGCCGACAGAACATCAACCACCCGCTGGAGGCTCTGCTGCACCGGCTCAACCCGGTGCTGCGAGGCTGGGCCATCTACTTCCGGCCAGGGGTGTCCAGCTCGACCTTCCAATACCTGTCCAAGTACGCCTGGGAACGGGTGATGGGATGGATCCGACGCAAACACCGAAAGATCACCTGGAAGGAACTCCGCCGACGCTACTGCGCCGGCGGATGGTGGCCCGCTGACGGCGAGATGACGCTCTTCGATCCCGGCAAGGTGCGGACCACCCGCTACCGCTACCGGGGCACGAAGATCCCCACGCCGTGGACCCCAGCAAGCTGAGTGACGACCTGACCCATCGCGGCTTGTGGAGAGCCCGGTGCTCAGTGATGGGCACGCCGGGTTCGGCGGGCGGCCCGAGGAAACGGGCCGGTCGAAAGACCGGCACCGCGCCTCGGGCCGACCCAACCGCGCCCAAGGCAAACGCCACAACGCCGCCCTCATCTGCCTCGCCCGACGCCGCTGCGACGTCCTGTTCGCCATGCTCCGCGACAAGATCCCCCATCAGCCCCGCCCCACACCGCCGATCACCGCTTGACGAGACCCATAGGGACACCCCCCGGAGCCCGGCTCGTTATCCCGTTGGACCAGTGCTGGAGTTGTTTTGGTCCGTAAGCTACCGGCAGGCCGGTGGGGGTAGATCGTCGAGCCATCCACGGACCGCGGTCGCGCTGTCGGTGTCACCAGTGCTGGTGAACGCGTTCACCGCTCGCTGCCAACTGGCACGTGCCTCGTCGAACCGGCGCACCTCAGCCAGGGTGAGGCCGAGGTTGCTCCACGCCGTGCCTTCGCCGTGCAGGTCGTTAGTCTGCTGGCAGATGTTCAGGTCCTTGGTGTGGGCGGTGATGGCCTCGTCGAACCGGCGCACCTCGGCCAGGGCGATGGCGACGTTGTTCCACGTCTGGCCTTCGCCGTGCAGGTTGCCGGTCTGCTGGAAGATGTCGCGGGCCCTGCTGTGGGCGGTGATGGCCTCGTCGAACCGGCGCACCTCGCGCAGGGCGACGCCGAGGTTGTTCCACGCCGCGCCTTCGCCGTGCAAGTCGCCCGTCTGCTGGAAGATGTCGCGGGCCTTGGTGTGGGCGGTGATGGCCTCGTCGAACCGGCGCACCTCGGTTAGGGCGGCGCCGAGGTTGTTCCACGCCGCGCCTTCGCCGTGCAAGTCGCCAGTCTGTTGGCAGATGTTCAGGTCCTTGGTGTGGGCGGTGATGGCCTCGTCGAACCGGCGCACCTCGCGCAGGGCGAGGCCGAGGTTGCTCCACGCCGCGCCTTCGCTGTGCAGGTCGCCGGTCTGCTGGAAGATGTCGCGGGCCTTGGTGTGGGCGGTGATGGCCTCGTCGAACCGGCGCACCTCGGTTAGGGCGGCGCCGAGGTTGCTCCACGCCGCGCCTTCGTCGTGCCGGTCGCCGGTCTGCTGGTGGATGTCGCGGGCCTTGGTGTGGGCGGTGATGGCCTCGTCGAACCGGCGCACCTCGCGCAGAGCGAGGCCGAGGTTGTTCCACGCCTGGCCTTCGCCGTGCAGGTTGCCAGTCTGCTGGCAGATGTCGCGAGCGTGGGTGGTGATGGTGATCCAGTCGGTGAAGTGACGGCGGAAGTCCAGGAACCGGGCGAGGTCGGACGCGAGGCCGACGGTGGTGTCGGCCAGGTGGTGGGTGGGGGCGGTGGTGGCTGCGGCGATGAGGTTGGTGTGTTCGGCGTCGAGCCAGACCAGCGCCCGTGCCCGGTCACCGAACACGCTGGTGTCGGTCGGAACGGTCGGGTCGAGATGGGTTTTCGCGGTGCGGACGGTGTCCTGGTAGTAGCCGTACAGCTGTCGCCGGGCCCGTTCGGTTTCGTCGCTCATGGTGGGGGCCTGGTCGGCGGCGTACAGGCGGATGAGGTCGTGCATGCCCCACCGGTCCGCAGCGGGTTCGGCGATCAGGTGGGCGCGGTGGAGGTCTTCGAGCAGCACGCTGGCCTGAGGTTCGGGTAGGTCAGCGAGGTGGGCGGCGGTGGTGGTGGCGACGTCCGGGCCGGGGTTGACCGGCAGGAGCCGAAACATCCTGGCTTGGGCGTCAGTGAGGTGCTGGTAGGACAGATCGAACGCGGCGCGGACCGCGGCCTGCTGCCGTGACAGCCCGTCCAACCGGCCTTGCTCGTCGCGTAGCCGGCCGGCGAGGGCCTGCGGGTGCAGGTGGGGGCGGTCGGCCAACAGCGCGGCGACGATCCGCAGGGCGAGGGGTAGCCCGGCGCACAGCCCTGCCAGGTCGGCCAGCGCCGCACGCCCGCCGGTCTGCAAGCGCGGGTCGCCGGGACCGCGGCGGACGGCGATGACCTCACTGATCAGGGTGACGGCCGCGACCGGGTCAAGCACGTCCAGGTCGTGCAGGCGGGCGTCGATGTCCAGGGTGTGCCGGGAGGTCACCAGTACCGGGATCCGGTCTTCACCGGGTAGCAGCGGGGTGACCTGGCCCTCGCTGGCGGCGTTGTCGATGATCAGCAGCAGGCGCCGGCCTTGGCCGGTGTAGGCGTCCAGGACGCTGCGCCACAACCGGGACCGGTCCTGCTGTGTGGGCGGGATGTGCTCGCCGGGAATCCCGATCGCGCTCAGCCAGCCTGCCAGGGCGTCGGCGGCGGACAGCCGGCGTCCGGAGTCGTAGCCGAACATGTCGACGAACAACACCCCGCCGGGAAACCAGCCCTCCCGGATGCTCTGGTGGGCGGTGTGTAGGACCAGTTCGGTCTTGCCGACCCCGGCCATTCCCGCTATCGCCGACACCAACTGCGTCCCGCCCGCCTGGTCGGGCCGCAACGCCTCCCGTAGGGTCTGCACCGCAGTGTCACGGCCGGTGAACACCGCCGCAGCAGGTGGTAGTCCGGTCAACGCGGGCCGGATCTGCGCGGGTAGGACCACCTGGATGTCGCGGCCCATCACTACCGCGCTGAAGAACACCCCACCGGTGATCCGGTTCGACACCTCGCCCGGGCTCGTCCCGGAAGCGGCGTCGGTCACCGGCTGGTCCCGTCCCCGCCCTGCCGCCCGCCGGGCGGAGGGGGTAGTACGACATCGCGCATGTCCCGGCCCATGATCAGCGGCCCGTGAAACGTGCCGCCCTCGACCCGGTTCTCCACATCCCCCGACGGGCCCCCACCGGCGGGCGTCGCTGGGCTATCCGAGCCTGCGGGAGCAGCAGGCGCAAGCGGGTCACCGGCCAGGCTCACCTGCTGCATATCCCGGCCAAGCAGCGCAGGCCCGGCGACCTCACCGTCGCGGATCGTGTTCTGCACCCTCTCCGATGGCCGTTCCGCGGTCCCGATCTGCCGGGACCGGCGGGCCTGGACCACACTGCACACGGCCACCACCAGGCCGGCGATGTTCAGGAACACCCCGATCACGCTGGCCCACCGGTCCGCGTTCACCAGCCCGGCCCGCGCCAGGAACCCACCCAGCGCGAACGCCACCAGCCCGAGGGCCGCCCCGACGATCCACCACCGCTTGCCGCCACGCATGGTCATGAACCAATTGTCGACCGTTACCACAACCGCCCGCCACCCGCTGACGATACGGCCCTTGAGGACCAACGGCGCTGGATCCGGCGCTAGCCGTAATCGCCTGGTCGGAGGGTTGCAGCGCCCGGTAGAGGGTGGAGCGGCCGACTCCGAGGTGCCGGGCGATGGCAGTGACGGATTCGCCGCGGGCCTGGCGGGTGCGGGCGACGGCGAGATGTCGGTGACGGTGGTGGGGCGGGCGTCCGGGCCTGCCGCTAACTTCCGGACCAGAAACAACTCCAGCACTGGTCCAACGGATAACGAGCCGGGCTCCGGGGGCGTTCGTGCAGGCTCCAGTGTCACGCCTCGGTTGCGGGCCGTGCCTGAATCCGAAAGGGGAGGTTTCCGCCATTTTCCGCGATGCGTAAATATGGGGGTATGGCATATAGATCAACATCGGTCAACAGCGGTGAATGGCTGACACGCCACACAGTCGCCGGCGGCCGACCGTGGTCCCGTCCCATCGCGCTGGCGGGGGAACGGAGAAGCCCGTGGCGGGGGCGGGCCGGTCGATGCCCACCCCCGCCACGGCGTCACCCCCGCAGCAGCGGCAGCACCCGGCGGCCGAGCAGGTCGACACCGCCCGCCGGGGTCAGACCGTGCGGGGTGCCGAACTCCACCCGGGTGGCCCCGGCATCGAACACCGCCGCGGCCTGCGCCGCGACGTGTTCCGGGGTGCCGGAGAAGGCGAACAGGTCGAGCAGGTCCCCGCCGATCAGCGCGCCGGCGAGGTCGTGTTCCTGGCGGGCGACGTGCTGCTGGATCCGCGACAGCAGCTCCGGATCGATGTCGACGTTCGGGTCGAGGGCGGCGACCACGGCGAGGTACATGGCCACCTCCGTACGGGCCACCCGACGGGCCAGCGCGCCGTCCTCGTCCACCACGGTCACGGCGCCGAGCACCACGCCGACCTCGTCACCGGTCCGACCGGCGGGCGCGGCGTCGTCCAGCCAGGCCCGCATCGTCTTGGCCATCGCCGGGTTGGCCGAACCGCCAACCTTGATCTCCGAGGCGAACGCGGCGGCCGTCCGGGCGGTCTGCTGACCCCACGTCCCCACCAGGACGGGCACGTCGGCGCGGACCGGGGCGTAGCGCAGGGCGGTACCGGGCGCCACGGTGAACTCCCGGCCCTGGAAGCCCCCGTCGTCGCGGGACAACAGCAGCCGGACCACGTCGACGGTCTCGGTGATCCGCCGCAGCGGCCGGGCCTGCGGCACCGCGATCTGATCCAGCCAGGTGCCCCGGGCCAGCCCGAGGTAGGCCCGCCCGTTCGACGCCAGGTCCAGCGCCGCGACCTGCCCGGCGATCTCCGCCGGATGCATGGTGAACGGGTTGAGGCAGGCCGACCCGAGCCGGATCCGTCGTGTGTGCCGCGCGGCCACCAGCAGCGGGAAGAACGGCGGCTGGTACATCAGGTCACCGAAGACCGACAGCACGTCGAAGCCGTGCCCTTCGGCGAGCTCGGCCAGCGCGGCGTACTCGTCGGCGCTCTTGTCGGACTGGAGTCCGATGCCGACCAGCCGGCGCCCTTCGTCGGTGCTCACGTGAGTTCTCCAGTCGGGATCTGTCGCCGGGCGGTCCGCTCGATCCGCAGGATGACCCGCTCGTCCGGATCCGGGCAGGCCACGTGGCAGTCCCGGGCCAGCCAGTCCTCCGGCGGCAACGGACGTTGCTTGGCCGGCAGCAGCGGCAGGCACGCCGCGAGGGCGTAGAGGCAGAAGTGCCGGCCGGTGGGGATGGTGAGCCGGCTCGACTCGGTCAGGTCGATGTGGTCGCCCGGCTGGAGGCCGCAGACGGAGCGGCCCTCGATCCGTTCCACCACGACCCGCAGGTCGTACAGGTCGGTGACCGGTTCCTCGCCGCTCAACGGAGGGCCTCAGCGTGGTGGTGCACGATCCGCCAGCCCCGCTCGTCGCGGCGCAGCACGTCCGTCACCCGGAAACAGCCGTCCGACTGCCCGGTCGCGTACCGGGCCCGCAGGACGTAGCGGACCAGGCCCGTGTCCTCCCACGCCTCGGCCCGGAACTGCTCGGGGGCGACCGAGGTCGGGGGCGCGGCCGGTCCCCGGGCCGCCGCCCGGCGGTCCCGCAGGTCGTCCAGGGCGGCCAGACCGTCCAGCAGGTCGGGTGCGTCGGACTCCCAGATCGTCAGTTCGGGGTGCAGCCGGGCGTCGAACGCCGCCCGGTCGCCCAACGACCGGTACATGTCGGTGATGGCGGCGGTGAGATCGTCAACGGTCATCGGGGCTCGCTTCCGGTCGGGGCGGACGGGGGTGTCGGGGGCGGATCAGGAGAGCTCGGCGAGGCGGGCGCGCAGCGGATCGAGCCCCATCGGCCCGAGCCGCAGGGCCCGCTGGTGGAACCGCTTGCGGTCGAACCCGGCGCCCTCGCGCCGTTCGACCTCCCGGCGGGCCTGCTGCCAGAGCCGCGCCCCGGCCTTGAAGGCCAACGCCTGCGCCGGCCAGCCGAGGTACCGGTCGACCTCGAACCGCGCGGTCGCCGGGTCCAGCCCGGCGACGCGGACCAGGAAGTCCACGGCCAGCTCGGGGGTCCACCGGCGCGCGTCGGTGAAGCCGGTCCCGGCCGGGATCGGCACGTCCAGGTGCAGGCCGAGGTCGATGACCACCCGGGCGGCGCGCCACATCTGCCCGTCGAGCATCCCGAGCCGCTCGGCGGGACCGGCGTAGAGGCCGAGCTCGTCGGCGAGGCGTTCGGCGTAGTGCGCCCAGCCCTCGGCGTACCCGTGCACCTGGCACAGCGACCGCTGCCACGGGTGCAGGTCGACGGTGGTGAGGGTGATCGCGTGCTGGAGGTGGTGCCCGGGCAGCCCCTCGTGGCAGAGCGTCCCGACGTGCCGCCACACCGGCACCGTCGACTCGCCGGGGGGCGTCGACCACCAGATCCCGCCCGGGCGGGTCAACCCGGCGTCGGGCGGGGTGTAGTACATGACCCCGGAGGCGGCGGGGCTGATCCGGCACACCACCCGGCGGGTGGCGGCCGGGATGTCGAAGTGCGGGCCGTCCAGGGCGTCGGTGAGCCGCTCGGTGCGCTCCCGCAGCCACTCCTCCAGGTCGGGCCCGACCGGCACCCGGCCGGCGGGGTCGGCGTCCAGCCCGGCCCGTGCGCCCGCCACGTCCGGGTACCCGAGCTCGGCGGCGATCGCGCGCTGCGCGGCGGCGGTCCGGGCCAGCTCCTCCCAGCCGTACGCGTACAGCTCGTCCAGGTCGACGGTCGCGCCGAGGAAGCTGCGCGCGGTGACGGCGTACAGGCCGCGGCCGACGCCGTCGACGTCGGTGGCCCGTGGCGCCAGCTCGGTACGCAGGAACGCGGCGAAGTCCGCCGTCGCGGCGGCGGCCGAGCGGGCCCCGGCGGCCAGCTCCCCGGCCAGCGGCCCGTCCGGACACCCGGCCACCAGCCGGCCGTAGAAGTCGTCGGAGGTGACCCAGGCGGTGCACTGGTCGGCGACCGCCAGCACCTGCCGGCGGGCGACCAGGTGCCCCCGCCGGGCCGACCAGCGCAGCGTCTCGGCGTACTGGCCGAGGGCCGTGGGCACCCGGCGCAGGTGCGCGGCGACGACCGCCCAGTCCTGCGCGATGTTGCGGGGCAGGTTGTCGAAGACCTGCCGGACCAGGTGCACCGGCGTCGCCAGCGGGGCGAGCAGCCGGGTGGTGAAGCCCGCGTCGTAGAGGTCGACCTCACTGGCCAGCCGGTCGATCAGCGCGCCGGCGAGGGCCCGCTGGGCCGTGCCGTCGACACCGGCGCCGTCCGCCGCCGTGGCGGTGCGGCGGGCCAGCTCCGCGCGGGCGGCGAAGCCGTCGGGGGAGAGGTCCGCGAAGTGCGAGTCGGGCGTACGACCCGCCGCCTCGGCGGCCTCCGGGTCCAGCTCGGCGAGCGCGTCGAGGTACCCGTCGGCGACCTCGGTGATCGTTGTCATCGGGCGACGCCGAGACGGCCGTGGTCGTCGCGGTAGGAGACGCCACCCTTGAGCACCGCGTGCAGGGTGCGCAGCGCGGACACCGAGCGGGTGGGATCGTCGCGCAGGACCAGCAGGTCGGCGTGCTTGCCCACCTCGACGCTGCCGAGCGTGTCGGCCTGGCCCAGCCACTGCGCGGGGCGGATGGTGGCGGACTTCAGCGCGTCGGCGACGGGCATTCCGGCGTCCACCATGAACTCCAGCTCACGCACGGTCGCGGTCGTCTCGTCGTAGCCGACGTGCGGTGGCATGTCGCTGCCCAGCGCGATCGGCACCCCGTTGCGGATGGCGTGCTGGAGGCTCTCCCAGTGCCGGGGCCCGGCGGACAGGGCGCGGTCCATCAGCCAGCCCGGCACGCCGGCGTCGCGGAAGAACTGCTCGCAGCGACTGACCACGATGGTCGGGACGTACCAGACGCCCCGGTCGGCCATCAACCGGGTCACCTCGTCGGTCAGCTCGTAGCCGTGCTCGACGCAGTCCAGCCCGAGTTCCACGGCGCGGCGCACCGATTCGGCCGGGCCGGCGTGCGCGGTGACCTTGCGTCCCCAGTCGTGCGCCACCCGGATCACCGCTGCCAGCTCGTCGTCGAGCAGCTGTGGGGTGTCGATCGACTCGAACTCGCCGGCGATGCCGCCGGAGATGCACACCTTGATCAGGTCGGCGCCGGCCCGGATCTGCTGCCGGGTGAGCCGGCGGAACCCGTCCGCCCCGTCGGCCTCCAGGGCGTCGGCCTCCCAGCCGTGCCCCCCGGTGCAGCAGAGGGCATGCCCGGCGGTGAAGATCCGCGGACCGTCCACCGCGCCGCGCTCGATCCCTTTGCGCAGGGCGAAGTCGGCGTAGCGGCTCTCGCCGACGAGCCGGGCGGTGGTGACCCCGGAGTGCAGGGTCCGCCGCGCCGAGTCGGCCATCAGCAGCACCAGCTCGGCCAGGTTCGACCGGTGCACCTCGTCGCCGAAGTGGCCGGGCAGGCCGAGCGAGAGGTGCACGTGCATGTTGGTCAGGCCGGGCATGACGTGGTCGCCGTGCAGGTCGACCACCCGGGCGCCGCCGGCCTCGGCGAGGATGTCGTCGACCGGGCCGACCGCGCGGATCGTGCCGTCGGCGCCGATCCAGACGCCGCTGTCGCGCTGGACGTCGTCCCGCACGCCGTCGTAGAGCGCGAGGTTGACCAGGACCTGTTCGGTGGGGATGTGCATGCGGTGTCCTCTACGCGGCGGGCACGGTGGTCGGCGCCACCGTGGGGTCGTTGAGCCAGCAGGCGGCGCTGCGGCCGCCGAGGTCGAGCGTGGGCGGCTGCTCGCCGCACGGCCGGAAGGCGTGCGGGCAACGCGGCCGGAAGCGGCACCCGACCGGCGCGTGCGCCGGGTCGGGCACCTCCCCGGCGAGCGTCCTGGGCAGCTGCGGGTGCGGGCCGATCTGCGGCACCGCGTCGATCAACGCCCGGCTGTACGGGTGCCGGGGCGAGGACCACAACTGACGGGTGGGCGCGGTCTCCACGATCCGGCCCAGGTACATCACCGCCGTGACGTCGGCGATCTCGTGCACCAGGGACAGGTCGTGCGAGATGAACAGCATGCCCATGTCCAGGTCCCGGACCAGCCCGACGAGCAGGTTGACCACCTGCGCCTGCGACGACGCGTCCAGCGCGGTGACCGGCTCGTCCGCGATGATCATCCGGGGTTCCGGCGCGAGCGCCCGCGCGATGGCGAGCCGCTGCCGCTGGCCGCCGGAGAACTGGTGCGGGTACCGCTCCGCGGCCCCGGCCGGCATGCCGACCCGGTCCAGCAGGTCGGCGACCCTCGCCCGGCGGGCGGCGCCGGTCACCGTGTCCGGCACCCCGTCGAGGAGCTGCGCGCCGATGGTGCGCCGGGGGTTCAGCGACGCGTACGGATTCTGGAAGACCATCTGGAGCCCGACCTCCGGCACCGGCCGGCGCCGCCAGCCGAGCGGGGTGATCGGGCGGCCGGCGAACCGGATCGTCCCGGCGCTCGGCGCGGCCAGCCCGACCGCCACCCGGGCCAGCGACGACTTGCCGCAGCCGGACTCGCCGACCAGGCCGACGATCTGGCCGGGCGCCACCTCCAGGCTCACCCCGGCCACGGCCCGGACCGGCCCCCGGCCCCGCGGCTTGTACTCCACCTCGACGTCGCTGATCTCGAGCAGGTTGCCCGACCCGACCGGCTCGTTCATGCCGCCACCTCCAGGTGCGGACGGACCACGCAGGCCACCGACCGGTCGGTGCCGGCGGGGGACAGCGGGGGAGGCGCGGTGCCGCAGGACGGCTCGGCGTACCCGCACCGGGGTTGGAACGGACATCCGGGCGGTGCCTGCCCCGGCGTCGGCGGCCCGCCCGGGATGGGACGCAGCGTGCCGACGGCCTGGGTGCCGTGCGGGCGGGCGCCGAGCAGCGCGGCCGTGTACGGGTGGCGCGGCGCGGTGAGCAGTGCTCCGGTGGGGCCGGTCTCCACCACCCGCCCGGCGTAGAAGACGTACCCGCGGGTGGTGAGCGCGCTGAGCACTCCGAGGTCGTGGGTGATGAAGGCGACGGCCAGCCCGGTCTCGGCGCGCAACTGGTCCAGTAGCGCGAGGATGCCGGCCTGCACCGTCACGTCGAGCGCGGTGGTCGGCTCGTCGGCGATCAGCAGCCGGGGGCGGGCGGCGAGGGCGATCGCGATGGCCGCCCGCTGCCGCATGCCGCCGGAGAACTGGTGCGGGTACGCCCGCACCGCCCGCTGCGGGTCGGGGATGCGGACCTGGTCGAGCAGTTCCACCGCCCGCCGGTCCGCCGCCCGCCGGTCCAGGCCCAGGTGGACCTGCATGTGTTCGGTCAGTTGCCGGCCCACTGTGAGCATCGGGTGCAGCGCCGCGGTGGGGTCCTGGAAGACCATCGCGATGCCGGCGCCGCGCACCTTCTGCCAGCGCCTGGTGTCGAGGCTGAGCAGTTCGGTCCCGTCGAACCGGGCCGACCCGGTGACCTTGGCACCGGCGGGCAGCAGCCCGAGCAGGGTCTGCGCGGTGAGGCTCTTGCCGCACCCGCTCTCCCCCGCGATGCCGACCATCTCGCCCTCACCGACGGTGAACGACACGTCGTGCAGGATCGGCAGCGGCCCCGTGGGGCCGGGCAGGGTGACGGCCAGGGAGTCGACTTCGAGCAGCGGTCGCATTCTCAGCGTCCCTTCGCGTAGCGGGGGTCGATCCGGTCGCGCAGCGCGTCGCCGAGCACGTTGAAGGCCATCACCACGGTGAGGATGGCCAGGCCGGGGAACACGCTGACCCACCACATGGAGAGGTCCTGTGAGCCGAGCGCCACCATCGACCCCCACTCGGCCGCCGGTGGGCGGGGGCCGAGGCCGAGGAAGGACAGCGCGGACAGCAGCAGCACGGCGTTGCCGAGCTCCAGGGTGGCCAGCACGATCGCCGGCCCCACGCTGTTGGGCAGGACGTCGCGGCGCAGCGCGCGGACCGGCCCGATGCCGAGCAGCCGGGCGGCGCTGAGGTAGTCCTCGCCGCGCATGGTCAGCACGGCGCTGCGGATGACCCGGGCGTAGACGGGCCAGGAGACGATGACCAGCGCGAGGACGGCGTTGCGGGTGCTGGGCCCGAACGCGGCGGTCACCGCCATCGCCAGGATGATCTGCGGGAACGCGAAGACCAGGTCCGTCAGGCGCATCAGCGCCTCGTCGACGAACCGTCCCACGTAGCCGGCGACCAGGCCGAGCAGACCGCCGATCAGCAGGGCGAGCGAGACGATGGCGAGCGCGAGCGGGATCGACAGGCGGGAGCCGTGGATCACCCGGCTGAACACGTCCCGGCCGAGGGAGTCGGTGCCGAACCAGTGCGTGCCCGACGGCGGGGCGTACGCGTCCGGGCTCTGTGCCAACGGGTCGTACGGCGCGACGACCGGGGCGAACAGCGCCATCAGCAGCCACCCTCCGAGGATGACCAGGGCCGCCACGGCGATCGGCTGCCGCCAGATCGGCCGCCCGGTGGAACGTCCGCGCAGCCGGCCCAGGAACCGGCGCCGGGCCACCGCGTCGGTCGCTTTCGGGTCGGGGGCCATGGTGTCGGGTGCGAGTGTGGTCATGACAGCCGGATCCTCGGGTCGATGAGCCCGTACAGCAGGTCGACGGCGAGGTTGACCAGCGTGTAGACCAGCGCCACGAACAGGCTGACGCCGAGGATCGCGGGCAGGTCCAGCGCCGTCGCGCTGCGGTACGCGTACTGGCCGAGGCCCGGCCAGCCGAAGATGTTCTCCACCAGCACCGTGCCGGAGAGCAGCGAGGCGAAGGCCAGACCGGAGACGGTGATCACCGGGACCAGCCCAGCCCGCAACAGGTGCCGGCGGAACACCACCCGGGCGGGCAGGCCCTTGGCGTACGCGGCCCGGATGTAGTCCTGCTGGAGCACCTCCAGCATGGACGAGCGGACGAACCGGACCAGCATCGCCACGGTCAGGCTGGTCAGCACGAGCACCGGCAGGACCAGGTGCTGGGCGGCGTCCCAGGCGACGTCCCACTGACCGGCGAGGGCGGCGTCGACGGTGTACATCCCGGTCACCGTCGGCGGCGGGCTGAAGTCGGTGGAGAGCCGGCCGCCGCTGGGCGCCAGGCCGAGCTGGTAGAAGAACACGTAGAGCACGACGAGCGACAGCCAGAACGGCGGGGTGGACAGGCCGAGCAGCGCGCCGACGCGGATCAGCTGGTCGGTGATCCGGCCGTTGCGGACGGCGGCGAGCATGCCGATCCCGGTGCCGATCAGCAGCGCCAGCACCATGGTGGGGATGGCCAGTTCCATGGTCGCCGGCACGTACTGCAACAGGTCGTCGGTCACGGTGCGGCCGGTCTGCTGGGAGATGCCGAGGTCGCCCGTCAGCAGGTTGCCCAGGTACTGGAGGTACTGCACGTACAGCGGCTGGTCCAGGCCCCACTTCTCGCGGAACGCGGCCACCGTCGCGGGGTCGTTGAGCGCCTGGTCGGAGAGGTTGGCCGTGACCGGGTCGCCGGGCACCACGGTGACCAGGCCGAACGTCACGATCGTGACGCCCAGCAGCAGGCCTGCCGTGATCGCCACCCGCTTGGCCAGGAACACCAGCAGCGACCGGTGCGGCCGAGGCCGGGACGCGGTCGTGGTGACCGCGCCCGGCTCGGCGTCGTCGACTGTCGTCGTCATGAGATGGTTACTCCCGGCCGACGGCGGCCAGGTCGACCTGCCAGCCCGCGGCGGTGTAGTCGGTGCCGGTCAGGTCGCTGCTCGCCACGACGGTGGAGGAGTTGTTGGCCAGGACGACGTACGGCGAGGCGGCGTTCATCGCCCGCTGCCACTCCTGCATGGCGGTGGCCCGGGCGGCCAGGTCGAGGGTCTCGGTGACCTTCTTGCCGGCGGCCACGACGGCCGGGTCGGCCCGCTCCACCGTCCAGCCCGAGCGCAGCGCGGTGGCCTGGCCGGGGGACATGTTGTTGATCAGCGAGTCGGCGACCGGGTAGTTGAGGCTCTGCGGGGTGAATCCGAGCGCCATCTTGCCCGTACGCATCTCGTCGAGGAACGTGGTCAGCGGCTGCGGGGTCAGTTCCAGCTTGATGCCGGCCTCGACGGCGTCGCCCTGCACCTTGGTCGCCACCGTGCCCAGGTCGACGCCCTTGTACGTGATGGCCGGGTAGTTGAACTTGACGGTGGGGTTGGTCAGCCCTGCCTCGGCGAGCAACGCCTTGGCCTTCGCCACGTCACGCTTCGACTCCTCGCCGGCGGGCAGCGCGCCCGGGTAGGCCGGGGCCACCAGCCCGGCGCCGGGGGCGGCGCCCTTGCCGTACAGCCCGGCGATGCCCTGGTAGTCGATGGAGGCCCGCAGCGCCTGGTTGAACTTCGCGTTCGAGGTGACCCCGGAGACGGCCGGGTCGGCGTTGAGGAAGAGGAAGTAGACGGTGTCCTGCATGGCGGAGGTCTTCAGCGTGTCCGGCAGCCCCTCCAGCAGCTTGCCGGAGATGTCCAGCGCGATCTCGGAGCCGCCGGCCCGCTGCATGGTCAGCTTCTGGGTCTGCACGTCCATGTTGCGCAGCACGACCCGGCCGAACTCTGGCTTGGTGCCCCAGTAGTTGGGGTTGGCCTCCAGTACCACCTGCGCCGACGGGTCGTACGACTTCAGCACGTACGGGCCGCTGCCGATGGAGTTCTTGTCGAGGTACTGCTGGGCGGTGTCGGTCTTCGCGGCGTCCGCGGCGTCCGTCGCGCCGTTCTCCTTGGCGACCTTGGAGTTGACCACGCCGGTCGAGGGCATCGCGAGGACCACGGGGATGTTCGGGTCGGCGGTCGCCGAGGTGACCACCACGGTCCGCTCGTCGGTCTTGGCGACCGTGAGGCCGCTGACCATGACCGCCGGGCTGGCCTTGACGTTCTTCAGCCGGTTGAGGGAGAAGACCACGTCGTCGGCGGTCAGCGGGCTGCCGTCGGAGAACTTCACCCCCTCGCGGAGCTTGAAGGTGAAGGTCTTCGCGTCGGCGGAGGCCTCGTACGACTCGGCCAGCGCCGGGACGGGCTTGCTGACGTCCGAGCCCTTGAAGGTCAGCAGGGTGTCGTAGAGGGAGTGCACGGCGGTGAGGCCGGTCGCCTCGTAGATCCGGCCGGGGTCGAGCGTCTTGAGGACGAACGAGGTGTTGACGGTGAGGGTCTTGGCCGAACCACCGCTACCGTTTCCTCCGCTGCCGCCCGCGCTGCACGCGGTGCTGGAGGCTGTGACCAGCGCCGCCAGAGCGATTGCTCCGACGCGGAGCCGGCGAGGGGACACCGACATGCTGTTCCTACCTTCGTATGGGCCGGCCCGCGCGGGACGGGCTCTGGGGTTGTCGCGCCGACGTCGCCGGTGACGCCGAGGTCGGGGGCCGGTGCCAACCGATGGCGGCTCGCGGGGCTTCGCCCGTAGACCGTCATGAGGTTGGATGTATCCGGACGGGACTCCTGTCCGGTTCGCACCCCGACGTCGCTTGTCTAGTTACGCCAAACACGTTCGCCTTGTGTTTGACCATGCTAGACAGGGGCGTATAGTTGCGTCAAACATTTCTAGCCACACTGTTTTGGAACGAGGAAAGACGCATGCTCGGTGACCAGCTCCGCGACCTGCGCCAGCAGCACTCCCTCACGCTGCGCCAGCTCGCGGCCGCGGCCGACGTCTCGCCCGCCCTGCTCAGCCAGATCGAGAACGGCGCCACAGACCCCAGCCTGGCCACCCTGCGTAAGCTCGCCAAGGTCTTCGACACCTCCATCGCGGCGCTGTTCTCCGAGCCGGACGCGCCGCTGGTGCACATCAGCCGGCCCGGCTCGCGGACCCGGCTCGCCGCTCCCCCCGGGCAGATCGCCTACGACCGGCTCACCCCGGGGCGGGGCGACCTGGAGGTGCTCGAAGCCGAGCTGGCGCCCGGCGACTCCAGCTCCGGCGAGCCGTGGGCGCACCCGTCGACCGAGTGCGCGATCGCCGTCACCGGCGAGGTCGTCGCCGAGATCGGTGGCGAGAAGTACGTGCTGAGTACCGGCGAGGCGATCACCTTCGATTCCCGGCTGCCCCACCTCTATCGCAACGCCAGCAACCAGCGGGCCCGGCTTATCATCGCGGTCACCCCGCCTACCCCCTGACCCACCCGGCACGTCACCCGGCCCGCGTCGCGCACGCGGGCGGTACGACGCCGCCCGTCGAAAGGACCCCGCAGTGGACCGCGACAGCGTCGACTGGTTCGGCTACCTGCCGGCCGTCACCACCCCGTTCACCGCCACCGGCGAGCTGGACCTCGCCGCCTGGCGCGTCCAACTGGACTGGCTCGCCGCCGAGCGGCTGCACGGGATCATCGTCGGGGGCACCACGGGCGAGTGGTTCAGCCTCACCGAACAGGAACGCGCCGCGCTGTTCCGGATGGCCGCCGAACGGGTCGGCGACCGCCTCACGGTGCTCGGCGGCTGCAACGCGTACACGCCGGCGGAGGCGATCCGGCACGCCGAGGCCGCCCGGGACGCCGGCCTGCACGGCATCCTGCTCACCCCGCCGCCGTACGTGGTGCCCACCCGGTCGGAGATCGTGGCCTTCTACCGGACCGTCTCCGAGGCGGTCGACCTGCCGCTCTGCGTCTACAACTGGCCCCGTGGCACCGGCGTCGACCTGGACGCCGACCTGCTGTCGGAGCTGAGCGGGCTGGACACCGTGGTGGCGGTCAAGAACTCCACCCCGGATTTCGGCGGATTCGTCCGCAGCCTCGTCGCCCTGCGCCACCGCGTGCGCTACTTCGGCATCCCCACCAACGAGGTCGGCATCGAGCTGATGACCACGATCGGTGGCGACGGGCTGATGGGAGCCGGCGCCGTGCTCGGCGCCGACCACCCCGACTTCTTCCGCGCCCTGCGCGCCGGGGACCTCGACCGGGCTCGGGTCCTCGGCGCCCGCGACCGGGTGATCATGGAGGACTGGTTCGGGCCGGACTACGGCGCCCGGTTCGGCAACGCGCAGGCGATCATGAAGTACGCGCTCACCCTGCGCGGCGTACCGGCCGGTCACGTCCGCGCGCCGCTGCTCCCGCTGACCCCCGCCGAACAGGACCGCGTCCGGGCCACCATGACCCAGCTCGACCTGCTCCCATGACTTCGTACGACACGGCGGTCATCGGCGGCGGTCTGCTCGGCTGCGCGACCGCCTGGCACCTGGCCCGCGCCGGCAACCGGGTCCTGCTCGTCGAGAAGGACCAGGTCAACCGGCACGCCTCCGGGCAGAACGCGGGCAGCCTGCACTTCCAGCTGGAGTTCCGGATGGTCGAGCACGGCGACGACGGGGCCCGCGCGGCGGCCCGCGCGCTCCCGCTGCACCTGGACGCCATGCGGGCCTGGGCCACCGTCGAGGACGAGCTCGGTGAGCGGTGCGGAGTGTCCCGCACCGGCGGGCTGATGCTCGCCGAGACCCCGGCGGAGATCGCCGTGCTGGACCGGAAGGCCGCCCTGGAACGCGAGTACGGCCTCGACGTCGCCGTGCTCTCCGGCCCGGAGCTGCGCCGGTTCGCGCCGTACCTGGCGGACACCGTGCTCGCCGCCGGTCACGTGCCCGGCGAGGGCAAGGCCAACCCCCGGCTGGTCACCCCGGCGCTGGCCCGGGCCGCCGGCCGATACGGCGCCGTGCTGCGTACCGGCTGCCGGGTCGCCGGGCTGCACCGGCGCGGCCGGCACTGGGAACTGCGCACCGGGATCGGGCCCGGGGACACCGCCGGGGAGACCCACCTGGCCGACACGGTGGTGCTCGCCGGCGGGGTCTGGACCGCCGAGCTGGCCTCGATGGCCGACGTCCGGCTGCCGGTCTTCCCGGTCGGGCTGACGGTGAGCGCCACCGCCCGCAGCCGGCCGTTCCTGCCGCACCTGATCCAGCACGTCGGCCGACGACTGTCGATGAAGCAGACCGAGGACGGCAACGTGCTGATCGGTGGCGGATGGCCGGCCAAGCTGGTCAGCCGGGCTGGACAGGTCGACCTGGAGACCAACCCGGAGTTGCGGTACGAGTCGCTGGTCGGCAACGCCGACGCCGCCCGGGTGGTCCCGGCGGTGTTCGACCTGCCGGTGATCCGGACGTGGACGGGCATGACCACGCTCACCCCGGACCACCTGCCGTTGATCGGCGCGGTCCCGCGCCGGCCCGGGCTGTTCGTCGCCACCGGCGGCTCGGCCTTCACCCTCGGCCTCACCTACGCCCGGCTCCTCGCCGGCATGGTCGTGACCGGCGAGACCGACCGGTCGATCGAGGACTACTCACCCTCCCGCTTCGGAGCGCTGAACTTTGTCTGAACACCGCCCGTCGAACCCTCCGGACGCGCCGAGGCGCACCCCGATGGGCCGACCCGAGCCGGTCACCATCGAGGTGGACGGGCGGACCGTTCCCGCCCACCCGGGCGAGTCGCTGGCCACCGCGTTGCTCGCCGCCGGTGAGCGGTCCGTTGGCACCACGCGCGGTGGCGCCCGCCGGGCGCCCTACTGCAACATGGGGATCTGCTTCGAGTGCGTCGTGACGGTGGACGACGTGCCCTGCCAGCGTTCCTGCCTGATCCGGGTGCGGGCCGGCATGCGGGTCCGCACGGCGGTGCCCCGGTGAGCGCGCCCGACGTGGTGGTGGTCGGCGCCGGCCCAGCCGGGCTGGCCGCCGCCGCCACCCTCGGCCGGCACGGCGCCGCCGTCACCGTCGTCGACGAGCAGGAGCAGCCGGGCGGGCAGATCTACCGCCAACCGCCGGCCGGGTTCACCCCGCCGGCCGGATCGTCCTCCGCCGGTTGGGCGCTCCTGGCCGAGGCCACCGCCGCTCCCGGCGTCCGGTGGCTCGCCGACACCACGGTGTGGGGCGTCCTCGGCACCCGGGCCGGCCTCGACGGGTACGCCGGCGACCAGCCCCCGCCGGGCCGCTACCGGGTCGCCACGCACGGTCCGGCCGGGGTCCGCCTGCTCGAACCCCGGGCGGTGCTGCTCACCGCCGGCGCGTACGACCTGCCGGTGCCGTTTCCGGGCTGGACCCTGCCGGGAGTGCTCACGGCGGGCGGTGTGCAGACGTTCGTCAAGGCACAGGGCCTGCTGCCGGGCGGCCGGTTCGTCCTGG
Source organism: Micromonospora sp. NPDC023814 (assembly GCF_040639595.1). Taxonomy (NCBI): domain Bacteria; kingdom Bacillati; phylum Actinomycetota; class Actinomycetes; order Micromonosporales; family Micromonosporaceae; genus Micromonospora; species Micromonospora sp. NPDC023814. The sequence continues at coordinate 62,869 of NZ_JBFAAF010000030.1, read as the reverse complement.
CCGGGGGCCACCCGCTGCTGCTGGTCGTGGCTGCCCAACTGGTTCGGGCCGGCGCCCGGGTGGTCGAGGTCGCGCTGATCCAGCGTCGCCGCGACCTCCTGCCCGGACCGGCCGGGCTGGCCGCCGTGGCGGGCGCGGGAAGCAAGATCGCCGAGGGTGTCGACGCGCTGCGCGTCCTACACCGGGCGGGCGTGCCCGTCCGGTTCGGCACGGTGGTCCGCCGTGCCGCCGGCGACCCGGACCTGACCACGGTGACCCTCGCCGAGGTCGGCCCCACGGGGCTGCCGGTGCCCGGGACCGACCGGGACGTTCCCTGCGACGTGCTGGCGCTGGGGTACGGCTTCGTCCCCTCCGTCGAGCTGGCCCGGCAGGCCGGTTGCGCGGTGACCTGGGATTCCCCCGCGGGCGGCTGGGTGGTCCGGCACGACGAGTGGCTGCGGACCTCGGTGCCTCAGATCGCGGTGGCCGGCGAGCTGACCGGCGTCGCGGGCGCCGAGCAGGCGGAGGTCGAGGGCCGGCTCGCCGCCCTCGGCGTGCTGCGCGACCTGGGGCTGCTCGACGAGCACCGGGCCGTCACGCTGGCCCGCCCGGTCCGCCGGGAGCTGCGCCGCCGGCGACGCTTCGTCACGCAGGTGCTCGACCGGTTCGCGCCGGACCGGGCGGCCCTGGGCAGCCTGGTCACCGACGACACCGTGCTCTGCCGGTGCGAGGAGGTGCGGGCCGGCGACGTGCGCCGCGCGCTGCGGGCCAATCCGCACCTCGCCACCGCGAACGCCGTGAAGCTGGTGACCCGCGCCGGGATGGGCCTGTGCCAGGGGCGGTCCTGCCAGCCGGGCCTCTGCCAGCTCATCTCCACGCTGACCGGCCGGGGGCCGGAACAGGTCGGCGCGTTCACCGCTCAGGCGCCGGTCAAGCCCGTCCCGCTGCGCGCCCTCGCGGTCGGCGACGAACCGTCCGCCGCGGACTGACCGAGGATCGGCCCAGTCGACGCGGCGCCGATCGGCCCTGCCATCGGGCCGATCGGGCCGTCAGGCTCGCCGTGCAGCAGGACTACTTCGGCGGCGGCCCGCTGGAGATCCAGTACCCGCCCCACGCCGAGTCGCTGCCGCAGATCACGCACGTGATCGATGCGGCCACCTCCGTGGGCGTTCCCGTTGTCGCGGTGCAGCACACGATGGGCGAGGACGCACCCGTGTTCAACCCGACCCAGCCCGGCTTTCAGCTGCACCGGAGGTCGAGAGCCGCCGCACGGGCGAGTGGAAGTCCGTCGTCAAGCAGTACGGCACCGTGTTCGCCGGCGCCGACCTCCTCGCCTGGCTGCGCGAACGCGAGATCGACACCATCACCCTCGTCGTCTACCTGACCAACAACTGCGTGCTGGCCTCCGTCGCCCGAGGCTGAGACCCACGGCCTGGCAGCCGGAGTCACTGGCGGAACAAGAACGCCACCACTCCCGAAAAGCCCTCCGTGTGGACGGAGAGCCGCTGAGCCAGTACGTTATAGGAGTCTAAGCTCACGATAGAGATATTTTGCCCGGTTCCGACTACGGATCAGATGCTCGTGTACGGCAGGCAGGCCACGTTCTCGGCGGTGCGGCAGAGCCTCTGGGCGTACCCATAATGCGCAGCCGGCGATCCACCATGCGCAACGCCTCCGGCTCCGTCTCGAACTCCCACCGCAGCACCTTGCCCGTCTCGCTGTCACCGGTGCGGGCGACCACCGTCCAGCGCGTCCGGCGGATGAGCAACACGTCCCGGCGCGCCAAGCGCCCCCAGATCCCGTTCCACCACCGCCGGACCTCCTCATCCGCGGTGATCGTACGCATGTTCGATAACGTGGCGGGGTAGGGTAGCGAACCAGCGGAGGTAAGTCACTCGCAGCGGTCTTCGGCGCCTCGGCCGTACGGCTCGCAACAGTCCGGGCGGTGCCGGTAGACCCGCAGGTCCCGGCCGCGCCCGTGACCGTACTCGGTCGTGATCTCGTAGAGGCAGGCCTGCCACACGACGGTCTCCCCGCCGCCGGGCACCACCTGTCCGTCACCCGGCCCGCCGCGCAGCAGCACGTCCACCCTCCGACGGTACGTCCACCACGAGCACGCGACGCGGCGCGTGAGACTCCGTTCCCCCGAGCGGGCAGGCGCTGCCGGCTGCAGCCGATATCCAACTGAACGCGTCGCCCCAGGTGCCGCCCGTCGGTAGCTGCGGCGAGACTCTCCGCTCGCACGTGGCGCCTGACCCAGCGTCAAGCGCGCTGCGACCGCCCGCTGGCGCATTCGTTGTCGCGGATCTGGGCCCGAGGCGGTCCGTGTCTCTCCCACGATGACGTGGGGGTGGGGATGAGTGGGGCGCGCGGCCGGCGTGGTCGGGACTGGAGGTGACTCCCGCCCGCCCGCGGGCGAGGGCCGGAGCGGAGCCGGTGCTGCGTCGCCCGGTCGCGCCGATGCTCGCGGCGCCGGTCGACGTGGTGCCGGAGGGCCCGGGCCTTGTGCACGAGCCGAAGTGGGACGGGTGGAGGTGTATCGCCTTCCGCGAGGCCGACGATGTGTACCTGCAGTCGCGGGCCGGCCGGAACTTAACCAGGTACTTCCCTGACATCACCCGCACGCTTCGGGCGTCCATGCCGCCGGGCGTGGTGCTCGACGGTGAACTGGTCGTGTGGGAGCGTGGCCGGACGAACTTCGCGCAGCTGCAGCGGCGTGTCGCGGCCGGCCGCGGCGTGCTGCGGCTGGCCTACGACTGCCCCGCCCACTACGTGCTGTTCGATCTGCTCGCGGACGTCGACGGTCGGGTGATCCTCGATCTGCCGCTGTCGCAACGGCGGGCTCGGCTGGAGTTGCTGCTCGCCGACGTCCCAGCGCAGTTGACCCTGACTCCGCAGACGGCCGACATGCGGCAGGTGGGGGACTGGCTCATGCACTGGACCGTCGCGGCGGGCATCGAGGGTGTGGTCAGCAAGCGCCTGGTCGGCCGGTACCAGCCCGGCCGCCGCGGCTGGTCGAAGTACCGCACCCGAATCGTCACCGAGGCGATCATCGGCGGGGTGACCGGCAGCCTGCGCGAGGCGGACACGCTGCTGCTGGGCCGGTTCGACCGGATGGGCCGGCTCCGCTACACCGGCCGCACGCACCCGCTCAACGCCGAGCGACGGCAGGAGTTCGGGGCAATCCTGTCTCCGCCGCGGTCGCCGCCGCACCGGCGGGCCGCCGTGGCGCATCCGTGGCCGCAGCCGTTGCCGGCGTCCTGGTCGGGGCAACTGGACCGGCCGGAACCGCTGGAGTACGTGCAGGTGGAGCCGACGGTGGTGGTGGAGATCGAGGCGGACGTGGCGTTCGAGCACCAGCGGTGGCGCCATCGGGTCAAGGCCGTCCGGGCTCGCCCGGACATGTCGGTGTACGACGTTCCGCTGCTGCTCGGCGAGGAGGAGGGCTACTTCGGCGAGACGTAGAAGCGACACCGAGCACACCATCCGCATGTTCAAGCAGACTCTCGGCTGGACCAACTCGAAGCTGCGGGACCTGCACGCCGCCGACCGGGAGACGTGGCTGGGCCGTGGTCTTCGAGTTACTCGAGGGTGGGTTCCAGCAGCGGGGAATCGTGGCGGTTGGCGCCGGTCAGGACGCGTCCCGGCGGGATACCGCGGGCCTCGACCATCGTGGAGCGTTTCATGCCTTGCTTGCCGCGGTCGACCGGGGACCTGCCGGCGACCTCGCCGCCGCCGGGGGCCTTGGTGATGCACCCGTCGAAGGCGAGGTCGTCGAGCAGCAGGCCGACGATGCGGTCGTAGGCGTCGATCGCGATTGCTTTGATCTGGGCGGCGGGTTCACCAATTCGTCGCGGCGGTTGCGGATCGTGGTGGCCGAGCAGGTCGAGTCGGCGATGGCCTCATACGAGCAGCCGAACCTCAGCACCTCCTAGTCGCGGTGCAGGGCCGCCCCGTCAGCCCTCACGCCGGTACGCCCGACACGACGTCCGCGACGTTGCCCCGGTAGCAGGTGGTGGTGGAGATGTTGGGGGCGTTCACCGTCGGGCCGTAGACGATGTACCGCTGGCCCGTCTGCACGTTGCGGCACTGGATCTGGACCTGGTAGCGGCCGGTGTCGCACTGGGCGGTACCCCGGCCGTAGTAGTGGTTGCTCCCCTCGTGGACCCACTCCGCCCACGAGACGCAACCGGTGACACCGATTGTGGGCAGTGGGTCCTCGACGGGGTACACGCCCTCGGCGACGTTGCCGCTGTAGCACTGGGTAGTGGCCGTGCCGGGGGCGTTCACCGCGTAGCCGCCGTAGACGACGTATCCGACGCCCGTCTGCAGGTTGCGGCACTGGAGCTTGACCTTGTAGCGGCCGGTGGCGCACTGCACGTTGCCGCGACCGTAGTAGTAGCTGTTACTGCCCTCCTGGACCCACTCCACCCACGTCGTGCAACCAGTGGGGGCGACCTGGACGCCCAGGTCGGAGTGCGCCACCGCGCGGGCCTGGGCCGGGGCGGCCTGGATGGGAGCAGCCTGGACGGGAGCGGCCTGGGCGGGAGCGGCCACGGCGGAAAGGCCGAGAACGGCCGCCGCGACCAGCGGAAGCGAATGCCTGAACAAGTCTGTCTCCTGACGGGGGATGGGGGAGAACTCGCCGAACGGCAGGGACCATATTAAGAAGCGCTTTGAAAGACGTCTATAGAATGGCGGAAAAATGCGCTTTGTCATGGGCGGGATTGGCGGCGGTTTGGGCGTTTTCACAGGTCCGAGCAGGCCAGCTACGCCGTTCGGGTACGTCGTTCGGTCCCCTGTGGAGCTGCCTCGTCCATGCGCCCGCGCCCTTCGCCTCGGCGGGCGCGAGAATTGTGTCGGAGTCCGAACTCCGGATGACAAAGACCGCTTTGTCGCCAGGGAAGGCGGGAGGAGGGCGGGCCAGTTCGAGCGCGGCGAGGGCGGTGCCGGCGGCTTGTTGGGGCTCACCGGCGGCGGCGTAGGCGGCGGCGGTTCGCGCCAGGTGCAGGCCATGTTCGCGTCGGTAGGACTCCGGCCACGTATCGAGGGCTCTGTCGAAGCACTGGACAGCGGTGCGCGGGCGGCCCAGCCGAAGCCAGCCGTCGCCTTCCTGCGCCCACACGTACGGGGTGGTGCAGAAGGAACCGAGGCAGCTGGCGTCCCCTTCGATATCGGCGACGAGGTGTTGGGCGTCGTCGACAGCGTGCGCTCCTTCGGGCTCTGGTCGCCAACGACCAACTCTGGGATCCGAAGAACGGCAGCTGCGGGCTGGTATTCAAGGAGGCCGGGTCACCACGCGGCCGGGATGCCTGCCGCCAGCTTGCCCAGTGATGAACTCTGATGATCCGGGCGCCCTGATCTGCCGCTGATCGGGCGTTGGCAACCCAGCGAGTGGGCACGTCCGGAACTGCCGATGAGCGTGCGGCATCCGAGTCCTCACGTCTGTTGAGAAAGCAACTGCCATCCGCGCTCCTGCCAGGGCTCGTCCCGGCGCCGGAGTGCCCCGGCACGATCTTCGGCCGTGGACTGCGCGAGCTTGGCTTCATCCGCGCTCATCCAGCCGTTGCGGCACGACTGTTCGTACTCGTCCCAGTCCTCGATCTCGACACGCGAATCCCGCTCGTGAAACACTGGGTCCAGTTCGAGATCGATATACCGCCAGCCTGCTTCGGTGCTCTCCGGCGGGAGGCACACGTCGATCTCAAGCCGCCGATCAGCAGGATCGCCGACCCACCACGCCACCCACGGACGGCCCGCCGCGAGCAACACCACGACGGGTACTGAAAGAGCGCCACTGTCGTCCGGAGCGGCCCATGGTGAACCGGCCGGGCCCCGCAGCCACGTCCCGTCACGGTCCTGGTGGACCTGCTGGAGATCAAACCAAAAGACGCCTCCGGGGCGTTTGATTTTGCACAGACGTACGCTTCCGCTGTTCTGAACCGCGCCCATGGGAGAACGCTAGGGGCAAACGGAGTACGCCCGCGACCCGGCGCACCATGGAGGCGTCCGCATCTGCCGCCGACAAAGCGCGGCACCTGACCCGCTTCCCGCCTCAGGCCAGTCCTCCACGGTTGCGTCACGAATCATGCGGTGACTGACGCTTGTGCGCACCGCGTCGGCCGACCGGTCTGGTCGGACAGTTCCTGCGAGGACGTTCCGTCGACCTCGTGGGCCACGGGTCCGATGACGACGTCCGTAGGATCTGGGAGTGGACGATGTGCATGGCGCAGATTATCGACCTCCGGCATCCGTGACCGGCTGGGCGCGGCTGTTCGTCAGCCACTGCCAGTACGAGGTGTTCACCGTGCCGGGCGCGTCCGGCGTGGGGATCTATGTCCTCGGTGACGACCTGCTGCACATCGGCGGGCCGAATCAGCTCACCGGCTTCTGCGGCATACACACCGGCTGGATCGAGGTACGCGTCCGTGTGTTGCCCGGGCCTCCGGCGGAGGTTGACGCTGGCTGGGACGCGATCAGCGAGGCGACCCTCTGGAGTCCCAGTGGCAGGCTGTCGGTCGTCGGCTTGATGGGTGGCACCGCGGAGGCGCTCACCGACGTCGCCGTGCCGCGCGGGCTGATCCGGGTGCGGGTGCATGCGCGCGACCGCTTGCATGAGACGGTACGCACCGATGACGACCCGCCCGAGCGGCACGAGTTGCACATTTGGGCGGTGTCCGAGGAGACACCACGGCGTACGGTGCTGGCCGACCCGGGGGGCCGTGACTGGGAGCAGAAGCCGGCGAAGGCCGCCGAGCGGGCGATGCTGTCCCTGGTGCCGCGCCCGTCCGGCCGTCCGGCCATCCTTCGGCCACTGCCAGCCGATCCGTACGAGGACGACGCCGGCCTGCCCCGGGTGACGGTGGTCCGTCACCGGCCCGCGCCGGTCGAGGTTGCCGGGGGAGTGCTGCCCGCCGGTGACCTGGAGGTCCGGCTGGAGCGGGTCGACGGCGAGACTCTCACGTGGTCGTGGGCCAGCGCCGGCGAGCCGATCTTCCCCCATCCGCTGGACACGCTGCCCGACGACGAGCAGAGTTCCGTACGGCTGACGTCCGGCCCCGACGGCTTCACGCTGCGGCACGAGGGAGTGCTGGGTCGGCAGGCCTTTGCCCTCGGCCTGATCTGGGACCATCTGCTCGAGACCGCCGGGTCGTATCCGTGGATGGAGACCTTGCGGGTTCAGGCCGCAGAGGCGACCGCGCTGGTCGAGAAGACCCGCCGCCTGAAGGCCGAGCGCGAGGCCGAGCAGTGGGGAGGTTCGCCGCCGTCGGACCGCGTCCGCGCGCTCGTCAGCCAGGCGCGGTCCCTTGCCCGGATCGACCGCCTGTTGCTCGACCGCATCGACGCGCTGCCCGCCGCCCGTCAGCGTGAGGCAGCCTGCTGGGCGGCCCGCCGCGCGATGCGGGTGGCCGGGCTGGAACGGATCGGGTGGATCGCCGACGCGCTCGCCGCCGCCGATGCCGACCGCGCACTGCCCCGACCCTTCACCGAGCAGGGCGGCACCGCCGCGTTCAACCGGCTCTTGTCCGATCCCGAGGTACCACGCACCACCATCACGCTCCGCCTGGCGCCGAAAGCGTTCGGCGAACATCGTGTCACCACCGGGGCGCTCCAGCAGGCCGCCGCGTTCCCCGCCCTGATCGCCCTGGCGAATGACGATCCGCTGGTCGCCGCGATCGACGCCATCTACAACGCGGCAATCGCCCACGGCGACGACCGCGACCGCTTCCTCACCGACGCCCACACCGCCCTGCCCTGAAGCGCCGACCCGGCATGCAAAGGCCAAGGGCGGCACCAGAAGCGTCGCTAACGCCTGCGCAGCCGAGTCGACGGCCCCGACCGAACGCATGACGGAACCGCGCCCGCGCTCTCTCATAGCCGATTTGAGCGAGTCGGGCAGGCGATTGGGCAGCCGGACGCGGCCGACCGCGTAGTCGCATGCAATAAACCGGTGACGTCGGTGGTGAACTCCGCGACACTGGCCGACGTGGAAGAGGTCGAGGTCGTCGTCGCCCATCACGAGCGCGCGACCCTGCGCGTCGGCGACGTGTTCCTGAAAGTCGACGCTGATCAGACCCGCACGGATGTCGAGGTCGAGGCGATGATTATGGCGCCGATCCCTACTCCGGAGATCCTGTGGCGCAGGCCGCCCGTACTCGCGCTCGCCGCCCTCTCCGGGACGGCGCTCGGCCGCCTCGGCGAGCCGTCGACCGCGTCTTCGGCGGCGTGGGCCGCAGCGGGTGCCGCCGCACGGATGCTGCACGACGCGCCGTTGCCGCCATGGCCCGGTCGCCGCCTCGACGAGTTGGCGTCGCGCCTCGACGGTGAATGCGAGTGGCTCGTTACGAACGGCGTCCTTCCCGCTGACCTGGTCACGCGCAACCGCCGGGTTGCCGAGGCTGCGCTTCGGCCGTGGACCCCGGTGTTCATGCACGGCGACCTGCAGATCGCCCAGTGTTCGTCGACGACGACGAGGTCACCGGCGTGGTCGACTGGTCGGAGGCGGGCCAGGGCGATGCCCTGTACGACCTCGCCAGCTTGACGCTCGGACACGAGGAGCACCTCGGCAACGTCGTCGCCGGCTACGGCGCCGACGTCGACCTGGACGTGATCCGCGCGTGGTGGTCATTGCGAAGCCTGCTGGCGATCCGCTGGCTGGTGGAACACGGCTTCGACCCGGCCGCGCCAGGCTGCGAGGTCGACGTGCTGAAATCCCGGATGTGAGGCCGCACGAGCCCGCCTGCCACGAGTGCCGTCGCGATCTGCGCGTGTCGCGGTGCGGTCCGATCATGCCGACTTGAGGACGTTCTTTCGGCTGGCCCGGAGTTGGGGTCAGGAGGTCGGCTACCAGCCGGACCAGTGCCATCGGCGGACATCGAGCCATCGGGCGGTAAGGGCGGTGGCCAGCAGCCCACCGAACGCTACGGTTCCTTCATGTGAGGCGTAGGCGATCCAGGCAAGGCTGTTATCGCTCCATACGCCCTCGGCGCCGGTATATCGAGGCACGAACAGATCGAGGTCGACCAGGTAGTCTGCGCCGTATTCACGCAGCTCAGCGACCCGTCGGCCGCCCGCGTCCTGTAGCACCTGGCGAACTCGGGCGGCACCCTGCTCATCCCACATGTACGCCTCGTGCAGCACCAGAACCTCGTCTGGCACGGGAGTTGCCAGCATCGGGTGCCAGGACAGACCCTGCAGCCCCCATCGCTGCTGCAGGCGTTGCCGCCAGTCCGACGACTCCCTGGCCGTCAACACGCGGCGATATCCCAGCGGCTCGACGTCGATGTCGGATTCCGAAGTCCAGCCGCCGATGGCGGCGGCGAACATCTGGCGCTCGTCGCGGATGACCTCAGCCTCGGCTTTGCCTTGTGGTTTGAACAGCGACTGGGCGTCGTTGGCGGCGCGGAGCAACGCGGCCGAGAGGTCGGCAAAGCTGGGTAGCCGGTCTGGGTCGAGCCGTTCGACCTGTCCAAGCATCGCCTCGACGATGTTGTATCTGGGGAAGATGCGCCGAGCCTCCCGCGTGTAGTGGTAGTCGTCCATCGCCCGGCCCTGGTTGGGCAGCTCCGCGTACATGTCGGCCAGCTCGTCGTACCTCCGCATCAGGTATCGGCGGGCTACCAGGTGCAGCATCTCGGGTTCCACCCGACGATTCTGCCGCCCTGTCGACCAAGCGCGCATCGTGTCATGCCGCTACCCGCGCGCTACGGGATGTCACGACGAGATGGGTCACCTCAGCTTCTGGTCATGGGCCGATGAGCGGACACGTTGAGTGCTGGTGTTGATGCTCCGCCGTCCACGAGCGCGCCCCCGACGGAGCGTCTCGAGCCGGTAGGGTCGCGGCGTGACGACGAGCGCCGGTTCCGGGGCTGACCCTGCGCCGGAGCAGCGGCGGTGGACATGGGAGCTTCCGGTCGGCCCGCGCTGGCTGCTTCTTGGCGATGTCGGTTTTGAGGGCTTCTACGAGGACGACACCCCGCTGGCACTGTGTGTGGAGATCGAAGGACTGTTCGTCGACCTGCCGCCCCGGCCGCGGGAACGGTTCACGCTCGTCGGCTGCGCTCCGGACGGCACGCTTGCCGACCTGCTCGACCGGCTGCCCGCCGAGGCACTCGGCACCGAACGGGCCTGGCTGGGTGACATCTCGATAACGGCGCCACCGCCACCGCCAGGTACGCCGCCGTCCTGGTGGGGCGAGGACCTCGGCGACGTCGTCGTGCTCGCGCAACGGCCAAACCGCACGATGCCGGAAACCGTGGACATCGATCTCGACGGGTTCATCCACGTCTACGACCGCACGGACGCAGTAGTACGTCCGGGCGACGTCACCCAATTCGTCCTCTCGGGCCGGGATGAGACGCCGTACGGCACATGCCGGGACCTCACCGGCGTGTTCCGCGAGCAAGCCGCACCGCCGGTGCCGCAGGTCCGACTACTCGGCTGCCGACCGGAAACGCCGTTGCTGACCGCACTCGACGCGGTCGGGCAATCGACCAAGGCGAGCCTGCGTCGCCGCCGGATCCGCGCCGAGGTGCACAGGATCGCCGCCGATGGTTCGGTCGATCGGGTGATCGGCGCCGTGGTGTCCGGAACGGTCGAGGCAGGCGAGCCGTCGCGGCTCGGTGCCGGGCTCCTCGACGTGGCCGTCGACAGCGACCCACAGGAACCGCTGCCCACGGGAGTCCTCGGCATCCTGGAGCAGTGGCACAACGGCCCGCCCGCCCAGAAGAATCTGTGGGCCGGCTACGACCGGGAGCTGCGCCACCACTGGGCTGGAGTGGCGCTCGCCCACCGGTCCGGTGCGCCGGACCGGCCGCCCGACACCACGTACGACCTCGACGGCCGGTTCGTGACCAACATCGAAGGGTTCTACTGCGCGATCGGCGAGGCGATCAATGGCCCGGGCGGATACTTCGGCTGGAACCCCGACGCCCTCGACGACTGCCTCTGCGGGAACTTCGGCGCACGGACACCGTTCCGGCTGAGGTGGCACGACTCGGTCGTCGCCCGCGAACACCTCGTCGCCGGCTACGACCGGCGACGACTGGGACCAGCAATCACCCTGGAATATCTGCTCGGCATCTTCGCGCAACACCATGTCGAGGTCGACCTGCGCCGAGCCACGAGCGGACACTGACTACCACCACGCCACCTGCAAGTAGGTGGCCCGCCCCACCAATGTTTCACGATCGAATGCTCACTCATGCCGCGATCCGGGCTGTGTCGCTACGTGTCATCGATGCGTCGTCCTTACCGCAGTCGGAAGACGGGGCCGCGGGGCGTGAACGGTAACCGGGCGGCTTCCGGGATGAGGAAGGCGTGTTCGCGGCGGATGCGTACGACGTCGCAGTATCCGTCGGTGATGAGCAGGATCGGTGCGGCGGTGGGGAAGTCAGGGGCGGTTTCCAGCAGGTGTATGCCGGGCTGAAGCACGGTGCCGCCGCGCCCGCGGACCCGTACCCGGCCGGCGATCTGTTCCACCGGCAGGTATCCGGCGTCGTAGGGGTGTGCATCGCAGAAGACCACGCGGGCGGCGGGCACGTCACGGGCGATGGCGTACGAGGCGATGGCGCCGAGTGCCTTGCCGAGCAGTTCGTGGTTCATGGATCCGGAGGTGTCCAGCACGACCCCGAAGGTGCATCGGGGTATCGGTTCGTCGGGCCATCGCCAGCCCGGTCGCGGGATGTTCGGTGTGCTGGCCTGCCGTCGTGACGGGCGGGCGTAGGAACGGGCGCGCTGCGGTGAGGGTACGTACTCGTCGAACCAGCGGGCCAGCTTGGCATCCCACGGCAGTGGCGGCTGTTCCAGGACCCGGATCTCGGCGACGAGTCCGGCTGGCAGCTGCCCCCGACCTTCCTGCTGGTGGTAGGCATAGCCGGTCAGCAGCGCCCGCCGGTAGAAGTCGTCCAGGTCCACCCGGTGCCCGGGTGTGCCGTTGCATGGCAGGGGTTCACCGAGCACGTCACCGAGGCCGGTGCCGCGCAGCGTGGCGAGTTTGCGTAGGCGGCGTAGGTCCCTGGCGATCTGGTCGTAGACCGCCTCGGCGGACACGCCGGCCAGCTGCGGGTCGTGGAGCAGCCCGTCCGGTGGTTCGCCGACACCCATCTCGATCAGCCAGCCGTTTATGACGTAGTCCGCCGCGACGTTCCACAGGTATGCGTCGCGTCCACCGATCCGGTCGCCGTGGCGCAGCGCGGCGTGCAGCATCTCGTGCGCCAACACGAACCGCCACTGCATGCTCGACAGATTCCGCAGCGGGTTCAGGTAGATTTCCCCGGCGGACGAGGATACCGCGGCGATCGTGATGTTCCAGCGCTGCGCCAGCTTGGCGTCGGCGACCAGCGTGAATCGTGACGCCAACGCACCGAGCAGCGGGTAGGACGAGACGAACCAGCTCATCGCCAACTCCCAAGGTTGACGGTGGCTGGCCCGGTCGGTCAGCGACCTGCGTGCCCCGCCGGCGACATCCACCGCCGCCGTCGCCGCTGCGGACAGCCCCACCGCGAATTGCGCCGGCCAGTCCGGCGCACCGACCCCCGCCACGCCCGTACCTGGAGATGGTGAGGGGATCAGGTCTGGTGCGTGGCCGCCCGTACCGCAACCCGCGTACTCGGCCGGCACGCCGGCGTGCCGCCACTGCCGCAACAGCACCGACTCATCGGTGGTGGGCAGTTCAGCCGGCAGCAGCAACGGTTCGGCGCCGAGTTTGAGGGCCCGCTGGAACCGTGCCACGGCGAGGCAGGCCACGTCGGCGTACGCCGGGTCGGCGGCGTAGCGATCTGGGGCCAGGTGACCGAACCCGAGGTGCAGCAGGCAGTGCGCCAGTACCCACGACCACTGATCCTCGTCCAGCCGGTGCGCTTTGCTGGCCCGGATCACCCCACGCGCGTCGACCACGGCGATCGCCTTTGCCGCCACGAGTTGGCCGTCGTCCACCAGCACCGCCCGCGCCCCGGCACGCTGCCACGGCCCGACCTGGAAGCTCAGCAACGGGGCGAACATCGGATGCCCGGTCAGCTTCCGCCACGCAGCGTCGAACGCAGCCACGTTCGGGTCGACCGGCGCCCGCTTCCTGCTTCCCATCGCGTTGTCCTGCGTCAGGTTCGGGCGGCGACCAGCCGGGGCAGGTCCCGGCTCACCTCGACCAGGAACCACGCTGGCAGCACCGGCGCGCCGTCCTCCCCAGCGGCGATGACCATCTGGGCACACTCCAGCGAGATCTCCGCCAACTGGACCAGCAGCGCCTTGGCCCGGTGCGCGAACTGCCGCAAGGCCGGCGAGGCGCGCTCCTTGCTGGCTGGCAACTCCTTGACCAGCCTGGCCCGGAACGCCTCCGCCAGGAAGTACAGCAGGTCCCGGTCCCCGACTGCGGTAGGCCACGCCGCGTCCCCACGTACGACGGCGTCGAGCCCGTAACGATGCCGCACGATCTTCAGGTAACCGCAGAACCCGGCCGCATGGGCAGGGCTCAGCGTGCCAGCGGCCAACAGCCGCAGGGTGTGTTCGTCTATGCCATCACCGTAGGACGACAGCGCGTCGGAGAGCATGTGCCAACTGCGCGGGGTGGAGAACACCTCCTTCACCTTGGGCGGACTCACCCACAACTGGTCCGGCCGCTCAGACAGGTAGTCGACCACCCAGCGGTGGATACCGGCGCCCTGCGCCCACGCCAGCCAGTCGTCGACACTGGCACGCAGATGCACATGGACCAGCCGGTTGACCAAGGCTGAGGCCATCGGCCGGGCCAGCGCGTTGTCCGTAGCCCGGTTACCCGCACCGATCACGATCGATCCCGCCGGCAACTCGTAGGCCCCGATGCGGCGGTCCAGGATCAGCGAGTAGAACGCCTTCTGCACCTCCGGTGTCGACGCGTTCAACTCGTCAAGGAACAGGCAGTACGGTTCGTCGCGGGCAATCGACTCCGGCGGCGCGAAGCGGCTGCGGCCGTCCCGCAACTCCGGCACTCCGATCAGGTCCTCCGCCGCGAGTTGGGTGCCGACCAGGGTCACGCAGTCCAACCCGAGCGAGGCGGCGAACTGGCGCACCAGCGAACTCTTGCCGATGCCCGGAGCGCCCCACACGAACACCGGCCGGACCACCGCCACATGCAGTAGCAGATCCGGCAGTTGGGCGGGCGTCACCGAGATCGCAGAATGCACCCGCCCATCCTGCCCACCACCAGGACCAACCCGCATCCCATATCCGTCGCGCCGACGCGAACAGGAACAACCGAGCCAGCGCGCAACGTGCGTCGATGCCAGCCCCCCGACGGTCTCACGGCGCCTGTCGGTCGTGATCGGGCTCTATCAGGTCTGCGTCATCGACGCCATCCTGGATCACTCGCCGGCCGACTACGTCCGCCGGCCCACGGTCCCGGTCAAGTCGCCGACCCTCGGGCTGGATCACCTGCAGTTCGAAGCTCTGATCACTACCGCCCGGCCGTCGGCCAACCCGAACGACTTCGCCTTGGTCGCGCCTCTGGGCCTGCGCGGGCTGCGGAGCTTCGAAGCGTGCAGGTTGAATATCGCCGACCTGAGCGAGGAGCGCACCTCGCGGTCGACGGGGCCCGCCTGCTGCGCCGTTCTTGGAGAGGCACCGCCAAGGAGCGGCGTAGTAGCCGCGATCTTCCCAACCCGCAGGCCGCCCGCGACGCCCTCGCACGGGAGGCCACCGCTCGCATGCGCGAGGGCTTCGTCTTCGTCCGTGACTCAGCCGACACCCCACCTGGCGAGCCCGTCCTGCGCTGCGCCCCGCCGGACCGAGACGGCCGCGCTGTGACGCTCGAGTGTGGCACGATGCTCCACGCGTATCCGCACCCCCGGATTCGCCGCAAGTTCGCCAAGCGGCCGGCCAAGCTCTCACCGACTGTCAAGATCAGACGCACTCATCTGACGCGCGCCGTGCGCGCCGAGCCGCCGAGGTCCGTCATGTCCCGTCTGGTCGGCCCTGCTTGTCGCCCGTGTTCAAAGCGTGGCTCGCCGGCATAATGCCTACGTGTCGAACGCCGATCTCACGTTGTCTGCTTGGTTGGACCTGTCCGACGAGGCCGCCGGCCGCACCGCCGCTGCCATCGCGCGTAGCACCGAGGTCCGTCTCGCCGGCATAGGTCCGCATGCGTACGCTGGCCGGATCGGGCGGGTCGCCTTTTTCGATCGCGACGGCATCCGCTTCGCCCTGGTGCCCGGCGGCACCGTGCAGCTCGGCCATGACGCCGACCGTTTCGTTCCCAGCGCCGGACAACTCGCCGACTTCACCAAGGCCGTCGCAGAGTACGGCCTGACCGGGCCGCTCAACCGTTTCGTGGCCGAGGCCACCTCGCCGCCGCGCCACGTGTTTCTACCGGCCCGGCTCGTCGCGGTTCGCTCCGAGGAAAGCGACGCGCTGCTGGCAGCCGACGACGACGCCGATGTTGACGACAGCGACGAGGAGTACGACCACGCCTGGCTGATGGCCGGACTCGATCGCCGCGGCCTACGGCCGCCGACTCCCGACGAATGGGAGTACGCCTGCGCAGCCGGGGCCACCAGCCTGTTCCGCTGGGGCGACGAGTATCCCGAGGGCGCACCCTACGGCGACGTGCCCCTCATCCAGGAACCGAACCTGTTCGGCCTGGTCATCGGAGACGACCCGTACCGGGCCGAGTTCACCACCGACCCAGCGGTCCTGTGCGGCGGAGACGGCGGCGCGGCACTCTGCGGCGGCTACGGCAGCTTTCTGACCTGGATCACCCTCGCCACCGCCTACCGTGACCCAGACCTGGCGGAGGCCGTCTACGACGGAGGCCTCACCGGCGAGAGTCCGGTGCGTCCCGTCCTGCAGATACCCTGATCAGATAACTCCAGCAGGTCCGCTGCGCCCGCACCGTCGGCACCCCGATGCACCTCATCGCCCACGAAGACGTCCTCGTGTTCACCAAGACCCTGATTTCCGGCAGTTCGGACGACATCAAGTGCTGAACATCGGAACCGGAGCAGGCTCAGGGCTGATCTTTGCATATGGATCCCGGGTTGGTGAGAACCCGGGGAGTCCGCGCGGATGGGGGTTGGGGTGTGTGACCGGTCGCCGGTCAGGTGCGAGGGGCATACATGATGCCGGCGACCCCGGTTACCCGTACGACCGGTCCCGGCCCGAAAACTCATCGGGAGACTCCGGAAGTCGCTCGTCGCGGGTGGCGATCGCGGCGGCGCGGTCGGCGATGGGCAGGCCGACGCCGATGCACCTTCGGCTACCCCACCATCCGCCGGGCCGGTAACCACAACACCTGCGTGATCTGCAGAAGGAACCACCCGGCGCCGTGCACAACGAGCCGGCCGATCACGCGTTGGGCCACTCGCGGGGCGGGCTGACCACCAAAGGCGAGCCAACAACCGGCTGACGCTCGACCGGCATGACCTGCTCGAACCGCACCGTCGTCCACGTGTCCACCCGGACCCATGAGGGCCGGGTCGGGCACGTCCGGCAGGACACCGAGGGTGGCGGCGTAGATCAACTCTCAGGGATCATCGACCTCCAACACGGCCACGTGCACTGGACGCCATTGATCGCGCGGCGTGGCGTCGGCGATCACCATGACCGGAAGGTCCCACGGCGCGCTCCGCCTGACCCGGTACGGAAGGTCGGCGTCCAGTACCTCGCATCCCTGTCCGCAGCGGGTACGGAAGCCATGGCCGACCTGCCGGCCCGTACCTTCCCGCATCTAGCCAGCACTGCGAAGACAGCGCGAGGCGTCGCGCACCAGGAGCCAAGATCACCGTGAGCGGAACCGAAGCTGGCATCTTCCTGGCGCCTCAGGCGAATGCCTCGGTCGAGAGGTAGGGGGAGGCGTCTGCACCGCGTCTGGCGGTCATCGCCCAATGCCACGTAGCAAAGTTGATCATGCAGTGGACGAACCCTGCATCGATCCCTTAGAGGAACCCCTTCCGTTGGCGGCGTGGTGGAGGAAGGCGGAGGCGAGAGCGGTCAGGTCGCCGGTGCGCCAGACGATGGCGTAGTCGAAGGTGGGACCGTGGGCGATCGGTAAGCAGGTCAGGCCGGGGCGTGGGTAGAGCTTTTCGGTTTGGGCGCCGACGATGGCCACGCCGTGGCCAGAGGTGACGTAGGCCAGCATTTCTTGGAAGCCGGGCAGCCGGGTGATCGTGGGCACCGGCCGGGTGAGTGGCAGGTGGTGCTCGATCCAGTAGTCGGGAAGATTCTGAGCGAACAGGAAGGTCTCCTGAGTCAGGTCCTCGGGGGTCACTTGGTCGCGTCGGGCCAGATGGTGGTCGGCGGGGACGGCGAGCAGTGCGGCTTCGGACAGCAGCACAGGCCCGACCGTGAGGTCCGGTTCGGCAACGGGCAGCGGCAGGATCGATAGGTCGACTTCGGCGCGGCGCAGTGGCCCGTAGAGGTCGTTCAGTGCGGTCTCGCGGATGGTGACCCGGCAGCCCGGCGTACCGGCATGGAAGGCGTCGACCAACGGCAGGACGCGGCGGGCGATGGCGGCGGACATGTAGCCGAGGTGGAGCTCACCTGTGGTGCCGTGGCCGGTGGCAATCGCTCGCGCGATCGCCGTCTGGACCTGCGCGTAGGCCGGGCCGAGCTCGTCCAAGAGCTGCCGGCCGAGCGGGGTCAGCTCCACCCGGCGCGTGCTTCTGGCGAACAGTGGCGCCCCGAACCGGCGCTCGAGCTTCTTGATCGTTTGGCTGACCGAGGCAGGCGCGACCCGCAGCCGCTCTGCGGTGCGGGTGAAATGCAGCTCCTGAGCCAGAGCCAGAAACACCTCGATGTCCTGCCGTTCCATCCCCCCATTGTTCACCCTGGCTGAACGATTGTTGACAAACCCGCCGTTGATGGCGGGGTTGCCGGCGTTCAGGATTGCCCTGATGTCACAACGAACCGCAGGACTGACGATGTGGGTACCGCGGCTGCTGGCTCAGCATCGCTACCTCGTCCTCGGCACCGCGGACGGTGAGGGTCGGCCATGGGCCAGCCCGGTGTTCTTCGCCGCCGACGGGCAGCACCGGGTTCTGTGGGTGTCCTCGCCGGACAGCCGGCATTCACGGAATATCGCAGCGCGTCCGGAGGTGGCGATCACCGTCTTCGACACGGCTGCGCCCGTCGGCGGGGCGGAAGCGATCTACCTGGAGGCAACTGCGGGGTCGGCTGCCGACGACGCCCGCGCGGCGGACCTCGCCTTGCTTAACACCCGCCTGCCGACCGGTCACCAGCTCGTGCCGGAGGACCTCGAACCGGCTGGGCCGTTGCTGGTCTATCAGGCCGCGATCTCCAGGCATTTCGTGCTCATCCGCGGAGGGGATGCCCGTTTCGACAACGTCACCGATGCCCGGCTCGCGGTGTTTCCACCCGACCCCGACCCCGACCCCGACCCCGACCCCGACCACAGCACCCACACCATCTGAAGGAGACGCATGGCAAGGCTCATCTACTCGATGATCACCTCGCTCGACGGCTACGCCGAGGCGGCGGACGGAAACCTCGGCATCGGGGCGGAGGATCCGGAGGTGCATACCTTCATCAACGACGTCTTCCGTCCCGTCGGCACGTACCTCTACGGCCGACGGATGTACGAGACGATGGTCTACTGGGAGACCGCGCACACCGAGCCCGACCAGCCACCGCATATCCTGCAGTACGCCCGCGACTGGCAGGCCGCGGAGAAGATCGTGTACTCCACGACGCTGGAGTCGGTGTCCAGCGCGAAGACCAGGATCGAGCGGACCTTCGACCCGGACGCGGTGCGCAGGCTCAAGGCCGAGGCTGATCACGACCTGACCGTCGACGGTCCGAACCTCGCGGCCCAGGCGATCGCGGCCGGCCTGGTGGACGAGTACCACCTGTTCATCACCACGAGCGTGGTCGGCGGCGGCAAGCGGTTCTTTCCCGACGGCGTGCGCCTCGAACTCAAGCTGGTCGAGGAACGTGCCTTCGACAGCGGACTGATCTACGCGCGCTACCGGACCCGCTGAGCCGCGCCGGTTGCTGACATTGCGCCGGCCTCGGCTGTGCGGCGCTGGGGGCGTACCGCCACCTACATCGCCGTCGCGGTGCCCCTGATCTACTGCCTGGCCCGATGGGCGTGGGCGCTCGGCATCCCCCTCGGCGTATCGCCCGAGTTCCTGCGGGCATCTCCACAGGCCACCGCGGGTTATCGCTCGTCTAGTGCGGTCACGGCTAACACCGCCACGGCGGTGGCTTACGACCTGAAGGTGTTCTTCGCGGTGGTTGCATGAGGCGGAGCGGGCCAAAGGTCAGCGTCCATCCGGCGTTTCGGGCCGCGTTTGCTCCCGCGTCTCGATGAGGCCAGTGCCGTGAAGCAGCCGCAGTCCTGTCCGCAGGGCCCGTCATGGGCCACAGTGGTCAGGGCGGCCGACACGGCCTGCAACCGGGCCGCGTCCTCGGAGAGCGACGCGCTCGCGCTGAGTTCGGTCGCCCAGGCCGCGGTGCCCGGACCGGCCTCGACGGCCTGTCGGTTCCGCGCGGCGAGATCGGCCTGCACCTGGTCGAGCCGGGCGGTGACCGCGTTGGCCAGCAGCCGCCGCGTGCCGGGGCAGTCGCCGTCGCGCCGGCCGGCAGCGAGCGGGCCGAGAGCGTCGGCGTCGAGGCCGAGGTCTTCGGCACCGGCCAGCGCCCGCACCGTGTCCACTTCGGCAAGCGGGTAGCCGAACCGGTCGCCGTCGCGGCGGTCCGGCGGCACCAGCACAGCCTCCGCGTAGCGCCGCAGCTGCGCGGCGGGCACCCCGGACCGGGCGGACAACTCGGCGAGTTCCAGCAGCCCGGTCACGACATCGCTTCCGCGCGGACGGCGTTCGCGCGCTGGGTGAGGGAGGCGAACACGTCCGCGTGCGCGGCGGGGACCTCGATGTCGAGCACCGCTTCGCCGTCGGTCGCCTCCTGCGGGGTGATGGTGAAGGTGAAGAACGAGCAGCACTCGGTCTCCCGCGCGGCCAGATCGCGTACTCGGTCCGTCAGCCCGGCGGGGCCGGTCAGGTGCAGCCGGGCGTGGGTGGTGCTGACCTGGTCGACACGGCGCACGGCGGTGGCGAACAGGTTGTCGAACTCGGCCAGCCGTAACGGCTGCTCAGCGGTGGGTAGCGTGCACGCGCCGGGGACGTCGAACGACATCACAGGTTCCTTCGAACGGATGGCTAGGACGCCGGTGGGGCGCTGTCCACTCGACGGTAAACCTGTACCTGGGTACTGGATGCAAGCCTTCGGTCCGGGGTGACGCCGGGTGGGACGCAGCCACCGATCATTCCTGTAGCCGTCGCCGGCGTGCGGTGTGCCATGGCGGCTTGGGCCAGGCTCGGGTTGCAGCAGCGCCTGGGCGTTGGCGGCGTATCGCACGGCGGCGCGCTCGCTGATCGCGAAGACCTTGGCCAGATGCAGCGGATCGCCGCCGGTCGCGAGGGCCTCCTCCAGCTGGCGGTCGATACGTAGCCGCTCGAGCGTGGCCGGGAGTCGCCGCAGGTTCAGGATCCAGGTGTGGCCGACCGGTCCGAGCCGCAGGGCGGTGATCTGGTTGATCAGCAGGTGCGGGTTCGCGGTCCGGGGCCAGGTGCGGCGCCGGTGTTCGAGCCATTCCAGCAGTACCCGGTAGGTCAGGTCGTCGAGCGGTCGGGTGTTGCCGCCGATGGTCAGCGACCGTCCGGCCAGGTCGAGGTCGACCAGCTGCATCGCCCGGATCTGGATGGGGCGGGCTGCGTGGATAGCGGTCAGGACGACGAACACGCGGGCCTGCACCGTGTTGGCGGCAGCGATGGCGGCGTTGATCTCGACGCTCGTCAGCGGCTGCCAGATCGCATGTTCGCGTCGTGGCCCTTGGACGCGCACGGTGGGGTTCCGGAAGATCGTGCCCGTGCGTCTGGCCCAGCCGAACAGCGACCGTAGCGCGCACAGGGCCGTCCGCCGTGCCTCGCCGTGCAGGGTGTCCAGGTAGGCCACGACGTCCTCGCGGGCGACTTCCCGCAGATGGGCGTACCGGGCCGACCAGGCCGTGACGGCCAGCGATGCGGCGTGCCGTACGCCGCATAGACACCGACGGATTGGCGACACCGGCTGCGCCGGCAACGGTCGCACCGGCTGCCGTTTCCGATCGGCCTTGGCGGTGGTCGTGTCCCGGCAGGCCGCGTTGCTGCGGTTGCGCCGCCCGTGCGGTGGCCGCCCCGGGTGCCCGGGGCCGACGACAGGTGCCCGATCCGTGGGCTCTCGAAGCACGGGCTCCAGGGGCTCATGGGCACCCTCGCGAACGAACTGGGGAAGCACAACATCCGGGTGAACACCGTCAACCCGGGGATGGTCAACACCGAGATGGCGATGAACGAACGCCTGCTGAGGGCGTACATCCCCGGCGTGGAGAACCCGACCCTCGACGACGTGGCCCGGGTCTTCGGCGGCCTGGCGTTGCTGCCGGTGGCGTGGGTGGAGCCCGAGGACGTGAGCAACGCGGTGCTCTGGTTGGCGTCGGAGGAGTCCCGTTTCGTCACCGGGATCGCGATTCCCGTGGATGCGGGCCTGCTCGCGAAGTTCTGACCCCAGTGCCGACGGCTTGATCTCAAGCGCGCTTGACGGTGTGGGGTTCGAGGTTGACCTCGAACCCCACACCGGATGCGCGGGCCAGCCCCGGTGACCGCGCGGACGTGGGTCAGGCGCGCTGGGCGAGGGCGTCGACCAGACGGCGCGCCGAACCGGCCAGGTTCCACTCGCCGGCCAGCTCCAGCAGCCGGTCCGGGTCGGCCGGGGCGCTGGGCAGCGCGGTGGCCAGCTCGGGCAGCGGCACGTCGAGGGCGACCCGGACCACCTTCGGCGCCACGGCCAGGTAGTCCCGCGCGGCGGCGAGCTTGGTGCGCAGCCCGGGGGCGAAGCCGGAACCCGGGTCGTCCAGGGCAGCCAGGATGCCCGCGATGTCGCCGTAGCGCTCCACGAGCCGGGCGGCCGTCTTCTCGCCCACGCCCGGCACCCCGGGCAGCCCGTCGCTCGGGTCCCCGCGCAGGGCGGCGAAGTCGGCGTACCGGGCGGCCGGCACCCCGTAGCGGGACCGCACGGCGGCGTCGTCGCAGTCCTCCAGCTTGGCCACGCCCCGCCCGACGTAGAGCAGCCGCACCGGGCGGGCGTCGTCGACGAGCTGGAACAGGTCCCGGTCGCCGGAGACCACCTCGACCGGCGCCGGCTGGGTCACCGACAGCGTGCCGAGGACGTCGTCGGCCTCGTAGCCGGCCGCGCCGACGTGGGTGATGCCGACGGCGTCGAGCACCTCCAGGATCAGCGGCACCTGTGGGCTGAGCGTGTCGGGCACCACCTCGCCGCCCTCGGGGGCCAGCCGGTGCGCCTTGTACGACGGCAGCAGCGCGACGCGCCACTCGGGTCGCCAGTCGTGGTCCATGGCGCAGACCATCCGGTCGGGCCGGCGGGTGCGGATCAGGGCCGCCAGCATGTCGAGGAAGCCGCGCACCGCGTTGACCGGGCTCCCGTCGGCGGCGCGGGCCGCGGACTCGGGGATGCCGAAGAAGGCCCGGAAGTAGAGGCTGGGCGCGTCGATGAGCATGATCGGGGGTCGCTGTGCCACGCCCGACAGCCTGGCACACCGCACCGACGTTCGGGGGGTACGGCACGGCGGGACAGCCCGGCGGTCAGGAGCGCTCGTCGCTGGAGTAGAGCGCCTCGCGGCGGGCCAGGTACTGCACCGCGTAGCTCGCGACCAGCAGCGCGACCGCGAGCGCCACCTCGATCCAGGCCGCCGTGCCGTTGGCGATCGTCAGGCCGACGATCAGCAGCACCAGGCCGGCGACCGCGAGGATCCCGGACCAGAGCAGGCGGCGGCGGCGCGCCGCGGCGCGGTCCGGGTCGTTCGGTGCCACGGCTGTCGCTCCTCTCCGCCGGCGAGGCGCTCGCGGCTCCAGGCTATCGGCGCGACCGGCCGGCCGCGCCGGAACCGTGCTGCGAGCGCCCCGGCGAGGGGCGCAGACTGGCCGGTGTGACGTTCCTTCCCGGCCTGACGCTCGGCCGACGGTTCCACGACGAGGTGCTCGCGCCGATCCTGCGCCGGCGCTTTCCCGGCCTGCGCTACGCGGCCGGCCTGCTCGACGGTGGCTCGGAGCTGCTCGGGTTGGACACCGCGCGCTCCACGGACCACGACTGGGGGCCGCGGGCGCAGCTCTTCGTGGCGGCGGCCGACGCGTGGCGGATCCCGCGGCTGCACGCCGCGTTGGACGCCGACCTGCCGGCCGACTTCCTCGGCTGGCCGACCCGGTTCGCCGGGCACGGCCGCCTCGGCGTGGTCGACCCGGCGGGCGTCCGGCACGGGGTGAAGATCGACGAGCTGGTCGGCTGGTGGCGCGACCGGCTCGGCTTCGACCCGGCCGCCGGGATCACCACGGCCGACTGGCTGGCCACCCCGACCCAGCGGCTAACCGAGGTGACCGGCGGCGAGGTCTTCCACGACGGCCTCGACGGGGCACTCACCGGGGCGCGGGCGGCACTGCGGTGGTACCCGGACGACGTGTGGCGGTACGTGCTCGCCGCCGGGTGGACCCGTGTCGCCCAGGCGGAACACCTGCCCGGCCGCTGTGCCGAGGTCGGCGACGACGTCGGCAGCCGGGTGGTCACCGCCGGGCTGGCCCGGGACGTGATGCGGCTCGGCCTGCTGCTGCGCCGCCGCTGGCCGCCGTACGACAAGTGGCTGGGCACGGTGTTCGGCCGGCTGCCCGGCGCGGGGCCCGTGGTCGCGGCCCTGGCCGACGCGTTGGGCCCGGGCGACTGGCCGCGCCGGGAGGACGGGCTGGTCCGGGCGCTGGAGACCGTCGCCGCCTGGACCGACGACACCGGGCTGGCGGCGCCGGTGGGCGCCCGGCCGCGCCCCTTCCACCGCCGGCCCTTCCTGGTCCTGGACGCCGGCCGGGTCGCCGCCGCGCTGCGCGCCGCCGTCACCGACCCGGCCCTGCGCGGGCGGCCGCCGGTCGGCGCGGTCGACCAGTTCGTCGACAGCGTGGACCTGCTGACCCACGCCGACCGGGCCCGCCGGCTGGCCGGCGCGCTGTCCCCCGTCGTGCCGGACGGGCCGGGCTGAGCGCGGGGTCGGGCCGTCAGCGGCCCGCCGGCACGGGGCTTGCCCGGCGGTCGCCGGCCGCCCGCTCGTGGTCGGTGAGGTCGCGCAGGCGGCGGACGGGGGACAGCAGCAGCGCCAGGGGCGCGCAGACCGCCGCGAACGCGAAGACCAGCAGGGTGGCGCGGGTCCCGGCGACACCGGCGAGGGCGCCCGCGAGCAGGCCGCCGACGGGGATGGCTCCCCAGGAGACGAACCGGACCGTCGCCATCACCCGGGAGAGCAGCTCGGGCGGGCTGGCGATCTGCCGGTAGGTCCGGGTGGTCACGCTGAGCACCACGACGCCGGCCGCGAAGACGACGTTGCCGATCGCGAAGGCGACGTACGCCGGCCAGCCGGTGCCCCAGGGGACGACGAACGCGCCGCCGACCGACACGAAGCCGGCGACGACCAGGGCCCGGGCGGTCCCGATCCGGGCGGTGATCCGGGACGTCAGCGCAGCCCCCACGAGCGAGCCGATGCCCTCGACGGCGAGCAGCAGGCCGACCAGGCCCGCCGGGGCGTGCAGCTCGCGCACCAGGTGCAGCGGGTAGAGCGCGAGCTGCGCCCCGCAGACGAAGTTCACCGCCGTCGCGGCCCACATGCCGGGGCCCATCACCGGGTGGTACGCCACGAAGCGCCAGCCCTCGCGGATCATCTCCCCGACCGGCGGCCAGCGGTCCGGCGCGTCGACGCGGCGGGCGGGCAGGGTGCGGAGCAGGGCCGCCGAGACGAGGTAGCCGGCGGCGTCGACGAGCAGGGTCGGCACCGCGCCGAGCGCCTGCACCGCGAGGCCGCCGAGCGGCGGCCCGCCGAGCTGGGTGGTGGCGTGCGTGGCGGAGGTCAGGCTGTTGCGGGACTGCAGCTGGTCCCGGTCGACGATGCTCGGCAGGAAGGTCGAGTTGGCCACGTCGAAGAGCACCGTGGCGAAGCTGACCACCAGCGCGGTGACCACCAGGTGGGCGACGGTCAGCCGGTCGGACCACCACGCGACCGGCACCGACGCGACGGCCAGCGCGCGGGCCAGGTCGGCGCCCACCTGCGTCCCACGCAGCGGCAGCCGCTGCGTGACGACGCCGGCCGGCAACCCGATCACGAGCCAGGCGACGTAGCTGGCCGCCGCGATGAGGCCCATCTCGAACGCGGTGGCGTCGAGCACCGTCAGCGCGGTCAGCGGCAGCGCCACGGCGCCGACCGCCGACCCGACCGCGCTGGTCGTGCCGGCGGCCCACCACCGCCAGAACACCCCGGCTGCATGCCCGACGCCCATGTCGTCCGCCCCCGTTCGCGAGCCAGTGAGTTCCAATTTGAAACGGACTATAGTCGAGGGCGACGGAGCGGGCGGGGGTGGGATGTGCGGCGGGCCGATCTGGCGGACGCGGACTGCGGCATCGCGCAGGCGCTGGGCGTCCTCGGCGACTGGTGGACGTTCCTCATCGTGCGCGAGGTCGCCGGCGGGACCACCCGCTTCGACGCGCTCCACCGCGAGCTGGGCGTCAGCCGGCGGGCGCTGACCGAGCGCCTGGCCGGGCTCGTCACGCACGGCGTGTTGGAGCGACGGCCCTACTCGGCGCACCCGCCCCGCTTCGACTACCTGCTCACCGCCAAGGGCGAGGGCCTGTTGCCGGTGCTCATCGCCCTGCAGGACTGGGGCACCCGGTACGTGATGGGCGACGGCGACCTCACCGCGACCGCCGACGCCGCCTCCGCCGAGGCGCGCCGCGTGCACGACCTGGTCGGCCGGCGGCTGCCCGACGTCGTGCTGCCCGGGCACGACGGCCGGCCGGTCGCGCCGGCCGACGCGCGGGACTGGAGCGTGCTCTACTTCTTCCCGGGGGCGTTCGCGCCCGGGGCGCGGGCCCTTCCGCCGGGCTGGGGGGAGATCCCCGGCGCGGCCGGCTGCACGCTGGAGTCCACCAGCTACGCCGCCCGGCACGCGGACTTCCGGGCCGCCGGCACGCGCGTCCTCGGAGTGAGCACCCAGCGGCCCGACCAGCTCGCCGACTTCGTGGCGCACGCCGAGCTGCCCTTCCCGCTGCTGTCCGACCAGGACGGCCGGCTCGCGGCGGGCCTGTCGCTGCCCACCTTCCGCGCCGGCGGCGTCGAGCGGTTCAAGCGCCTGACCCTGCTGGTCGGCTCCGACGCCGTCGTCCGCGCGGTGCAGTTCCCGGTGACCGACCCCGCCGGCTCCGTCGACGAGATGCTCGCCCTCGTCCGGCGCCGGGCCGCCTCCTGAGCGTCCGGCCGGGGAGCGCCCGTTGGCGCGCCGGGTGGGCTGGGTCCGCGCCCGAACGACCGTTAAGCTGACCGGTGTGGGATCCGAGGAGCTGTATCCGCCGCAGCGGCTGGCTGCCGCGCAGCGCGCCACCGCCGCCGCCGGGCTGGACGCGCTGCTGCTCACCCCCGGCTCAGACCTGCGCTACCTGACCGGCTACGACGCGCACGCCGGCGAGCGCCTGACCTGCCTGGTGCTGCCCGCCGAGGGCGAGCCGACGCTGGTCGTTCCCACCCTGGAGCGGCCGGTGGCCGAGGCGTCCCCGGCCCCGGCCACCGGCGTGCGGATCGTCGACCACGCCGACGGCACGGATCCGTACCCCCTCGTCGTCGCCGCCCTCGGCGGGCCGGTGGCGGCGGTAGGGCTGGCCGACCGGATGTGGGCCGAGCAGGTCCTCGCCCTGCGCGCCACGCTGCCCGGCGCCACCCAGCGGCTGGCCTCCGAGGTGCTGCGCGAGCTGCGCATCCGCAAGTCCCCGGCGGAGGTGGCGGCGTTGGCCGAGGCGGGCGCGGCGATCGACGCGGTGCACGACCGGATGGGGGAGTGGCTGCGGCCGGGGCGCACCGAGACGGAGGTCGCCGCCGACATCGCCGCGGCGATCCGGGCCGCCGGCCACGTCACCGTCGACTTCGTGATCGTCGCCGCCGGCCCGAACGGCGCCAGCCCGCACCACGGCACCTCCGACCGGCCGATCGGCGCCGGCGAGCCGGTGGTGGTGGACATCGGCGGCACGATGCCCTCGGGCTACCGCTCCGACTGCACCCGCACCTACGTCGCCGGCGGTCCCCCGCCGGCCGAGTTCGCCGACTACTACGAGGTGCTGCGCGCCGCCCAGGCGGCGGCGGTGGCCGCGGTCCGCCCCGGGGTGACCGCCGAGGCCGTCGACGCCGCCGCGCGGGAGCCGATCGCCGCCGCCGGCCACGGTGCGGCGTTCCTGCACCGCACCGGCCACGGCATCGGCCTGGACGGCCACGAGGAGCCGTACGTGGTGGCCGGCAACGCCCGCCCGCTGGAGGCGGGGATGGCGTTCTCCGTCGAACCGGGCATCTACCTGGCGGGCCGGCACGGCGCCCGCATCGAGGACATCGTCGTCTGCACCACGGACGGCGTGCAACGGCTCAACACCACCCCCACGGAGCTCATCGCACTATGACTGTCGACCGGATCCTCCCCACCGACGAGGCCCACGACCTGCTCGACCTCGCCACCGAACTCGCCGACCGGGAGCTCGCCCCGAAGGCGGCCGGCTTCGAGGAGCGCGCCGAGTTCCCCCGTGAGGTGCTGCGCACCCTCGGCCGGGCGGGCCTGCTCGGCCTGCCGTACGCCGAGGAGCACGGCGGCGCCGCCCAGCCGTACGAGGTCTACCTGCAGGTGCTGGAGATCCTGGCCAGCCGCTGGCTCGCGGTCGCCGAGGCGGTCAGCGTGCACACCCTGTCCTGCTACCCGCTCGCCCAGTTCGGCACCGACGAGCAGCGCAAGCTGCTGCCGGACATGGTCGGCGGGGAACTGCTCGGGGCGTACTGCCTCTCGGAGCCGCAGGGCGGGTCGGACGCGGCCAGCCTGACCACGAAGGCCGTGCGCGACGGCGACTCCTACGTGGTCACCGGCACCAAGGCGTGGATCACTCACGCCCGGGTCGCGGACTTCTACAACATCTTCTGCCGCACCGGCGGGCCCGGCCCGAAGGGCATCTCCTGCCTGCTGGCCGACCGGGGCACGCCGGGCATCGCCCCGCAGGCGGCCGAGCGGACGATGGGCCTGCACGCCTCGCCGGTGGCACAGGTCGCCTTCGACGACGCCCGGGTGCCGGCCGAGCGGCTCATCGGCGGGGAGGGGATGGGCTTCACCATCGCCATGTCCGCCCTGGACTCGGGGCGCCTCGGCATCGCCGCCTGCGCCGTGGGGCTGGCCCAGGCGGCGCTGGACTACGCGGTGGGCTACGCGAAGGAACGGCAGCAGTTCGGCCGGGCGATCATCGACTTCCAGGGGCTGGGCTTCACCCTCGCCGACCTGGCCACCCAGATCTCCGCCGCCCGGGCGCTGATGCTCTCCGCGGCCCGGCTGCGCGACGCCGGCCGGCCGTACTCCATCGAGGCGGCGAAGGCGAAGCTGTTCGCCACCGACGTGGCGATGCGGGTCACCACCGACGCGGTGCAGGTGCTCGGCGGCGCCGGCTACGTGACCGACCACCCGGTGGAGCGCTACATGCGCGAGGCCAAGGTGCTGCAGATCGTCGAGGGCACCAACCAGATCCAGCGGCTGGTCATCTCCCGGGCGCTCGCGAAGGGCTGACGGTGTCCCGACGGGCCGGCACGACGCGTACGCCGCGTCGTGCCGGCGGGGGTGCGTCGTCGCAGCCGGGCGGATTTCCCGGTAGGTTGCACGCCGTGGAGGAGATCGACCGCGCCATCGTCGCCGCACTGACCGCTGACGGTCGGCTGTCGTACACGGATCTGGCGGAGAAGGTGGGCCTGTCGGTGTCCGCGGTGCACCAGCGGGTGCGCCGGCTGGAGCAGCGCGGCGTGATCAAGGGGTACGCCGCCCGGGTTTCCTTCGAGGCCCTGGACCTGCCGCTGACCGCGTTCGTGGCGATCCGGCCGTTCGACCCGTCCCAGCCGGACGACGCCCCGGAGCGGCTGGCCCACCTGCCGGAGATCGATTCGTGCTACTCCGTGGCGGGGGAGGACTTCTACCTGCTGCTGGTGCGGGTGGCCAGCCCGACCGATCTGGAGCGGGTGCTCCAGGAGATCCGGACGGCGGCGAACGTGACCACCCGTACGACGGTGGTGCTGTCGACCCCGTACGAGAACCGGCCGCCGAAGATCAGTGCCGAGTCCCAGGATCGGGGGCGTTCCCGGCCAGCGGGGCAACCGGCTGGTTCCACCGCTGGATGACCCGCCGGCCGTGCTCATGACCGAGCACGCTGACGGTGGCGGTGTCCAGCCGCAGCAGCCCGCCGGCCGACGGCGGCAGCCCGACCCAGCGGGCGCCGAGCACCCGCAGGCTGTGGCCGTGCCCGACGAGGGCCACGGTGCCCCGGTCGAGCAGCGGGTGGACCCGGGCGAGTGCCCGGTCGACGCGCTCGCCGACCTCGCTGGGGGACTCCCCGCCGGGGCAGCCGTCCGTCCAGAGGTTCCAGCTCGGGTGGTCGTCGTGGATGTCGGCGGTGGTGCGGCCCTCGTAGTCGCCGTAGTGCCACTCGGCGAGGTCGTCGTCGGTGCCGGTGACGGGGAGGCCGGCGAGCTGCGCGGTGCGCAGCGCCCGGGCCCGGGGGCTGGTGAGGCCGGCGGCGACGTGCCGGCCGGCGAGGAACTCGCCGAGGGCGCGGGCCTGCCGTTCGCCGTCGGGGGTGAGCGGCAGGTCGGTGTACGAGGTGTGCCGCCGGCTGGCGCTCCAGGTGGTCTCGCCGTGCCGGATCAGCAGGATCTCTCCCATTCGTCCAGTCAACCAGAAGCCCGCCCCTCCCGTTCACCTAGTGTCCTAGGACGCCCTAGGGGGAGTGCAGCCCACCACACGGCACAGCCCAGGTTTCCGTCTGCCGGGTCCGGGCACGCAGTCGGACGAGGGGCACGGAAGGCCCGGCCCGGGGCAGGAGCAGGGGAGGCGACATGAGCTTCACCGACAAGGCGAAGAACAAGGTCGAGCAACTGACCGGCGCGGCCAAGGAACGGATCGGCGACGTCACCGACAACGAGCGGATGCGGGGCGAGGGCGCCACGCAGCAGAGCGACGCGCGTGCCCGGCAGGCGAAGGAAGCCGGCCGCGACGTGAAGGACGCCTTCACCCGGTGACCCGTGTGCGGTGACGGCCCCCGGTCCACCCGGGAGCCGTCACCTGATCCGGGGCGAATGGGCCCGGCCGCAGCTTCCAGCCCAGAACGAGGTCAAGAACTGGAATGTGATCTAGGCGCCGCCACTGCGCCAGGTGCGCCGCCGAACGCCAGCACCAGGCCCAGCAGATACGAGGCGAGTGTCAGGCCGGCGTCACCGCGAACCCTCGTCGGCGCAGCAGTCGTCCGTGCGGCTGTCGGCCGCCGGTCCGGCCGGGGTGAGCCCGGGTGTGCAGCAGGTGTCACCGCGCCACGCTTCGCGGCCTTCCTTGACCGCCACGGCGGCGATGGCCAGCGCGGCGATCGGGTCGGCCCAGGACCAGCCGAACAGACTGTTCAGCCCCAGGCCCACGAGCAGGACGGCGGACAGGTAGGTGCACAACAGGGTCTGCTTGGAGTCCGCGACGGCCGAACGCGAACCCAGTTCCCGGCCGGCGCGGCGCTGCGCGTGCGACAGCAGCGGCATGATCGCCAGCGACAGTGCCGCCAGCACCAGGCCGGTGCGGGAGTGCTCGGCGTCGGCGCCGCCGACCAGGGCCCGCACCGACTCCACCGTCACGTAGGCGGCGAGAGCGAAGAACGAGAACGCGATGATCCGCAGCGCCACCTTTTCCCGGGACTCGGGGTCGCGGCCGGCGAACTGCCATGCCACCGCCGCTGCCGACGACACCTCGATCACCGAGTCGAGGCCGAAGCCGATCAGCGCGGTCGACGACGCGATCGTGCCGGCGGTGATCGCCACGACCGCCTCGATGGCGTTGTAGGTGATCGTCGCGGCGACCAGTAACCGCACCCGGCGGGCGAGCACCGCGCGGCGCGCCGGCGACGGCCCCGCCGGTGTCAGGTTGATCAGGGGCAGGGTCATCAGCAGCAGTCCTTCTCGTCGGAGTCCGGGCAGGCGGCCGGGTCTACCGTCAGTACGAGGCCGAGCAGGTCCGCGAGGGCGTGCGCCAGCCGGGCGTCGGTCAGTTCGTACCGGGTGCGGCGGCCCTGCGGCACCGTGACCACCAGGCCGCAGCCGCGCAGGCACGACAGGTGGTTCGACAGGTTCTGCCGGGTCGTGCCCAGCAGTTCGGCCAGTTCCGCTGGATAGCCTGGCCCGTCGCGCAGCGCCAGCAGCAGCCGCGCCCGGGTGGGGTCGGACAGGGCATGACCGAAGCGGGCCAGGACCTGCCCGTGCGTCAACGTCTCCACACTGCGGATAGTACACCGGGTGGTGTACTAATCGAGGTGACCGCCGCCTACGGCAAACCGGGGTGAACCGCCGTGCGGAGGTGTCGTCGTGGGTCGGAGACGCGCCACCCCCGGAGCCGGTTTCGGCTCCGGGGGTGGCGGGGTGCGGGTGGGTCAGTCGTCGACGCGGTGGTCGGCCCACCACTTCTGCCCGGTCTCGGGCAGGGTGTCGATCGGGTCGTAGTAGGCGTAGCGCTTGTTGAGCGCCTCGGTGTCGGCGGACTCGATCGAGGTGCGGTAGTTCTTGGTCCAGTAGGAGATGCCGCGTTCGCGGTCGTACTCGGTGAGCATGTGCACCCAGCGCTTGCCGACGAAGGGGACGTCGCAGACGATGCGCGGGGTGGCGTAGCCGGGCAGGTAGCCCATGATGTCGTGCTGGAGCTGCTGGGCGTGCCAGACCGGGACCCGCCAGTGCTCGGCGTTGGGGATCATGTCGCACATGTAGAAGTAGTACGGCAGGATGCCCGCCTCGCCCTGAAGGGCGAAGCAGAGGTCGAGCAGGTCGGGGGCGGTGGCGTTGACGCCGCGCATGAGCACGCCCTGGTTGCGGACGTCGCGGACGCCGACGTCGAGGGCGGTCTGGGCGGCCCTGGCGACCAGCGGGGTGAGCGACTGGGCGTGGTTGACGTGGGTGTGGATGGCCAGGTTGACGCCGCGGCGGGCGGCGGTGCGGGCGACGCGTTCGAGGCCCTCGACGACGTCGGGCTGGAGCCAGTGCTGGGGCAGGCCCATGAGCGCCTTGGTGGCGAGGCGGATGTCGCGGATGGTCTCGATCTCGAGCAGCCGCATCAGGTAGGACTCGAGGTTCTTCCAGGGAACGTTGGCCACGTCGCCGCCGGAGACGACGACGTCGCGGACGCCGGGGTGGGCCTTGAGGTAGCTGATGTGGGCGTCGTAGCGGTCGACGGGCTTGAGGGTGAGCTTGAGCTTGTCGACGGTGGGGGTGGAGTTGCCGACGAGGTCCATGCGGGTGCAGTGGCCGCAGTACTGCGGGCAGGTGGAGAGCAGTTCGGCGAGGACCTTGGTGGGGTAGCGGTGGGTGAGGCCCTCGGCGACCCACATGTCGTGTTCGTGCAGGGAGTCGCGGCTGGCGTACGGGTGGGAGGGCCAGTCGGTGCGCCGGTCGGAGGCGACGGGGATCATGTAGCGCCGGATGGGGTCGGCGAGGAGCGCCTCGGTGGTCATCGGGGTGAACGGGACCATGGTGTTGAGCATCTGCGGCGGCACCAGCATGGACATGGTGGCCAGGGCCGTCTGGTCGGCCTCGAGGTCGGCGTAGAAGGTTTCGTCGACGAGGTCACCGAGTACGGTGCGTAGCTGCTTGATGTTCTTGACGCAGTTGACGCGCTGCCACTGTGCGTTCTCCCACTGGTCGCGGGTGACGTGGCGCCAGCCGGGGAAGCGGGTCCAGTCGGGTTCGACGAGGGGTGCGCGGCGGTATTCGTAGGGCTGTCCGGCGGTGGGGACCGCGACCGGCGCGGGGCGGGACGCTGGGATGGTCTCCACCGGTTGTGTCTGGGTCACGGCCCCTCCTCGGGTGGTGCGGTTGATCAGCGATTCCGAAGGCTACTGGAAAATATCCGGTGAAGAAATTAGTCTGCCGGAAGTTTTCCCGCTACGCGAGCCCTGGCCGGGGCTTCGGGCGGCTTGACAGGGGGGTGGTCGGCGTGACGTCACCGGTGGGTCTGCACCGCGTTGTCGAACCGGCGGGGGTGCTGCCGCAGGCGGCGTGGCGGCTCGACGCGAGCCCGGAGATCGCGGCGAACGAGGTCCGCATCCGGGTGGAGCGGTTGAACCTCGACGCGGCGAGCTTCCGGCAGCTGTGGGAGAAGCACGGCGGTGACGGCGACGCGGTCCGCGCCGAGGTGCTGGAGATCGTGTCGACCCGGGGGAAGATGCAGAACCCGGTGACCGGTTCCGGCGGGATGCTGATCGGCACGGTGGAGGAGGCGGGGCGGCGTTCCCCGCTGGGGTTGAAGGCGGGGGAGCGGGTGGCGACGCTGGTGTCGCTGACGCTGACGCCGCTGACGATCCTCGACGGGCTGGCGCGGTGGGACGGGCGCAGCGAGCAGGTGCCGTGCGACGGGTACGCGATCCTGTTCGCCCGGTCGATCGCGGCGGTGCTGCCGGCGGACCTGGACCCGCAGTTGTCCCTGGCGGTGCTGGACGTGTGCGGGGCGCCGGCGTTGACCTCGCGGGTGGTGGCGCGGCACGTGGCGGACCGGGAGCGGGCGGGGGACGCGTCGCCGGTGCGGGTGGCGGTGATCGGTGGCGCGGGCAAGAGCGGGTCGTTGTCCCTCGCGGCGGCGCGGCGGGCGGGCGCTGGCCGTACGGTCGGGGTGGTGCCGGTGGCGGCGGAGCGGGACGCGCTGACGGCGGCGGGTCTGGCGGACGTGGTGGCGTTGGCGGACGCGCGGGATCCGGTGGCGTTGTCGTCGGCGGTGACCGCGGCGCTGGGTGCGCCGGCCGACGTGACGGTGGTCTGCGTGGACGTGCCGGGTTGTGAGCACGGGGCGGTGCTGGCGACCGCGGACGGCGGCACGGTGATCTTCTTCTCGATGGCGACGAGTTTCGCGGCGGCGGCGTTGGGCGCGGAGGGTCTGGCGGCGGACGTGACGATGCTGGTGGGCAACGGCTACGTGCCGGGGCACGCGGAGCTGGCGTTGGGGTTGTTGCGGTCGGAGCCGGGGGTCCGGGCGCTGTTCGAGTCGCGGCTGGCGGCAGACTGATTGTCATGACGAACCCCTCGACTCTGTACCGCGGCGGCGTGCTGCACTGTCCGGCCGATCCGCGCGCGACGGCCCTGTTGGTGACCGACGGCAGGATCTCGTGGTTGGGGGCGGACGCGGACGCGCCGGCGGCCGACCGGGTGGTGGACCTGGACGGGGCGTTGGTGACGCCGGCGTTCGTGGATTCGCACGTGCACGCGACCGACACGGGGTTGGCGTTGTCGGGGCTGGACCTGTCGGCGGTGCGGTCGGCGGGGGAGTTGCTGGACGCGGTGGCGGCGTTCGCGGCGGGGTTGCCGTCGGACGCGGTGGTGCTGGGGCACGGGTGGGACGAGTCGAGTTGGCCGGTGCCGGAGCTGCCGGATGCGGCGACGTTGGATCGGGCGGCCGGGGGCCGGCGGGTGTATCTGTCGCAGGCGTCGATCCATTCGGCGTTGGTGTCGGCGGCGCTGCTGGCGGCGTGTCCGGAGGCGGTGTCGGCGGCGGGGTTCGACCCGTCGGGTTGGTTGCGGCGTGACGCGCACCACGTGGTGCGGGCGGCGGCGTTCGGGTCGGTGACGCGGGCGCAGCGGGTGGCGGCGCAGCGGGCGGCGTTGGCGCACGCGGCGTCGTTGGGCATCGCGGCGGTGCACGAGTGCGGTGGTCCGGAGATCTCCGACGAGGAGGACTTCACGGGTCTGCTGGCGTTGTCGGGCGACGGCGTGGCGGAGGTGTACGGGTACTGGGGTGAGCTGCTGGGTGCGGCGCGGGCCCGGGAGTTGGGCGCGGTCGGGGCGGGGGGTGACCTGTTCGCCGACGGGGCGTTGGGGTCGCGTACGGCGCACGTGTCGCGGGACTACCTGGACGGCGACGGGGGCTGCGGGCACGGGTACGTCTCGGCGGAGCAGGTGCGGGACCATCTGTTGGACTGTGCGGCGCACGGCATGCAGGGCGGTTTCCACGCGATCGGTGACGCGGCGATCTCGACGGTGCTGGAGGGTTTCGCGGGCGCGGCGGAGAAGCTGGGCACTGATCGGGTGCGGGCGGCGCGGCACCGGGTGGAGCACGCGGAGATCATGAACAAGCGGCTGATCGCCGGGTTCGTGGAGTACGGGATCGTGGCGAGCATGCAGCCGGCGTTCGACCGGTTGTGGGGCGGTGCGGGCCGGATGTACGAGTCGCGGTTGGGCCTGGACCGGTCGTTGGCGTCGAACCCGATGGGGGCGATGCACGGGGTCGGGGTGGCGTTGGCGTTCGGGTCGGATTCGCCGGTGACGCCGTTGGATCCGTGGGGTTCGGTGCGGGCGGCGGTGTGGCACCACAATCCGACGCAGCGGATGAGTGTGCGGGCGGCGTTCGCGGCGCACACGCGTGGCGGGTGGCGGGCGGTGCACCTGGACAACGAGGGTGTGCTGGCGTTGGGGGCGCCGGCGACGTTCGCGGTGTGGTCGACGCCGGCGGGGGTGGAGCGGGGTCTGCCGGTGTTGTTGGCCGAGGATCTGGAGGCGCGGGGTCCGGAGGATCCGACGCCGTTGCCGGTGTGTCGGCGCACGGTGCTGCGTGGTGACGTGATCTACGAGGAAGGGTCGGCGTGAGCGAGCGTGGCGGGTGGTTCGGTGGGGGCGCGGGTCGCGTCGTTGCCGGCCGGAGTGAGGTGACGGTGTGACGGGCAAGCTTGACCTGGATCCGCGGTTGGTGGCGCGGGCGCGGGAGTTGGCGCGCCGTGCCGGGCAGCCGGTGGTGGATCTGGCGCGTAGCCACACGACGGTGTCGGTGGAGCGGGCGGTGCTGCGGTTGGCGGGGGTGACCGGCGCCGACCCGGACGGCATTCCGTGGGTGAACCGGCTCGTCGACGCGGTGGTCGCGGACGTGGGGTTGGGGCACGGGGTGGCGGTGCCGGTGTTCGACGCCATGGCGCGGGAGCAGATCGGTGACGTGACGTTGCTGGCGCAGAAGGCGGCGGCGGGGTCGGTGCGGTTCGAGGTGCCGTCGGGGAAGGCGGCCACGGCGGCGCGGAAGGCGGCGCGGAAGGCCGTGGGGGCCGGAATCCGGCTGGTCGACCGGCGTCGCGTCGAGCGGGAGCGTCTGGTCAAGCGGTACGGGGATCCGAAGCAGCGGCCGTGGATCTACCTGATCGTGGCGACGGGGGACATCTACGAGGACATTCCGCAGGCGCAGGCGGCGGCGCGGGCGGGTGCGGACATCATCGCGGTGATCCGGTCGACGGGGCAGTCGCTGCTGGACTACGTGCCGGAGGGCGCGACCCGGGAGGGGTTCGCCGGCACGTACGCGACTCAGGAGAACTTCCGGCTGATGCGGGCGGCGTTGGACGAGTCGTCGAAGGAGTTGGGCCGGTACGTGCGGCTGACGAACTACGCGTCGGGGCTGTGCATGCCGGAGATGGCGACTCTGGCGGGCCTGGAACGGCTCGACATGATGTTGAACGACTCGATGTACGGGATCCTGTTCCGCGACATCAACCCGATCCGTACGTTCGTGGACCAGCGGTTCTCGCGGCAGGTGCACGCGCGGGCGGGGATCATCATCAACACCGGTGAGGACAACTACCTGACCACCGCGGACGCGGTGGACGAGGCGCACACGGTGACGGTGTCGCAGTTGCTGAACGAGTTCTTCGCGCACGAGGCGGGGCTGGCGGACTGGCAGTTGGGCCTGGGGCACGCGTTCGAGATCAACCCGGATGTGCCGGAGTCGTTCCGGTTGGAGTTGGCGCACGCGCTGCTGGCGCGGGAGTTGTTCCCGGACGCGCCCCTGAAGTGGATGCCGCCGACGAAGCACATGACGGGGGACGTGTTCCGGGGGAACCTGCTGGACGGGTTCTTCAACCTGGTGGGCACGATGACGGGTCAGGGGATCCTGCTGGTGGGGATGATGACCGAGGCGGTGGTGACGCCGTGGTTGTCGGACCGGGACATCGCGCTGCAGAACGTGCGGTACGTGCTGGGTGCGGCCGGTGGGTTGCGCGAGGATTTCGTGCCGGCGCCGGGCGGGTTCATCCAGCAGCGGGCCAACCGGGTGCTCGGTGAGGCGGTGGACCTGCTGGAGCGCATCGGGGACCAGTCGCTGTTGACGGCGATCGCCGAGGGCACGTTCGGGATCATGAAGCGGCCGGCGGACCGGGGCAAGGGTCTGGCGGGGGTGGCCGCGCACGAGGCCGACTACTTCAACCCGGCCACGGAGATCCTGGAAGGGGATGCGGCGTGAGCGCCGTCGAGGTCGGCGCGGTGGCGCCGGGCGGCGGGGCCGCCGAGAAGAAGATCGTGCGGCCGTACGGGGACACCACGGGCGACGGCATGGTGCAGGTGTCGTTCACGTTGCCGGTGCCGCACGACAAGCGGGCCGAGGGCGCGGCGGTGCAGTTGGCGAACAAGATGGGCATCGACCCGGCGATGCTGGTGCACGCCAAGCCGATGAGTGACGGTTTCACCTTCTTCGTGGTGTACGGGCGGGTGAACCACCTGGTGGACCTGTCGGCGGTGCAGGTGGTGGAGCGTGACTTCCCGCTGCTGTCGGCCAAGGAGGTCAACGCGGTGGTGAAGCAGCGGTTGCGGCGCAAGTTGTCGGTGGTGGGGGCGTGCATCGGCACGGACGCGCACACCGTGGGCATCGACGCGATCCTCAACGTCAAGGGCATCGCGGGGGAGAAGGGCCTGGAGTACTACCGGGAGTTGAAGGTCACCAACCTGGGTGCGCAGGTGAGCGTGCCGGAGTTGGTGGAGGCGGCCCGGGTGGAGAAGGCCGACGCGGTGCTGGTGTCGCAGGTGGTGACGCAGCGCGACGCGCACCTGCACAACACGCGGGAGATGTCGGCGGCGTTCCGGGAGGCGATGCCGGCGGGACGCCGGCCGCTGCTGATCGTGGGTGGGCCGCGGTTCGACGAGACGATGGCCGGCGAGTTGGGCGTGGACCGGATCTTCGGCCGGGGCACCACGCCGGGCGAGGTGGCGAGCTATCTGGTGCACGCGTTGATCACGGAGAAGAAGGCGAAGGCATGAGTGATTCCCGGGTCGGTCTGACCGTCACCCACCGGCGGTACGTGCCCTACTCGCACGCGCACTACGCGGGCAACCTGGTCGACGGGGCGTACGCGTTGGGGTTGTTCGGGGACGTGGCGACGGAGGTGTGTATCCGCACCGACGGCGACGAGGGGTTGTTCGCGTCGTACTCGGACGTGCAGTTCCGCGGTGCCATGCGGGCCGGGGACGTGTTGGAGGTGACGGCGACGGTGACCCGGGTGGGCACCCGCAGCCGCACGATCGACTTCGTGGCGCGGGTGGTGTGCCGGGGCCGCCCGGAGCGGGGCGAGTCGGCGGCGGAGGTCCTCGACGAACCGATCGTGGCGGTCACCGCGACCGGCACGGTGGTCGTCCCGCCGGCGGCGTGAGACACGCGGTCTGCGCCGACGTCGGGTCCACGTACACGAAGGTGGCGGTGGTGGACCTCGACGGCGGCGCGCTGGTCGCGGCGGCGGCGGCGCCCACGACGGTGGGCACGGACGTGCTGCACGGCCTGAACGCCGCGGTCGGCGCGGCCACGGCCGGCCTGCCGGTGGGTGACGTGCCGTGGTACGTGTGCTCGTCGGCCGGTGGTGGGTTGCGGCTGGCCGTGGTGGGCTACGAGCACCTGGTGACCGCGCAGGCGGGCCGGCGGGTGGGTCTGTCGGCGGGCGCGAACGTGGTGCACGTGGCGGCGGGGCGGCTCGGCGCGGCGGAGCTGGCGGGGCTGCGGGCTGCCCGCCCGGACGTGGTGCTGCTGGTGGGCGGCACCGACGGCGGTGACGCCGAGACGTTGACGCACAACGCGACCCGGCTGGCGAAGGCCCGCTGGCGGGTGCCGGTGGTCCTCGCGGGCAACGTCGACGTCCGCGACGACCTGCACGCCCTGCTGGCCGGCGCGGGGGTGCCGGTGACGGTGGCCGACAACGTGCTGCCCCGCATCGGGGTCCTCGCGCCGGCGTCGGCGCGGGCGGCGATCCGGGAGGTGTTCCTGCGGCACGTCATCGGCGGGAAGCGGCTGTCGCGGGGGCCCCGGTTCGCGCGGCTGGTGCGGGCTGCCACGCCCGACGCGGTGCTGACCGGCGTGGAGGTGCTCGCCGACGCCCTCGGCGGTGACCTGGTGGTGGTGGACGTCGGTGGCGCCACCACCGACGTGTACTCGGTGCTGACGCCCGACGAGCGGGCCACGGGGCCGGGCCGGGAGGTGGCGGGTTCGCTGTGGCGGGCCCGGACCGTGGAGGGGGACCTGGGCATGCGGTGGAGCGCGCCGGGGGTGGTGCGGGCCGCCGTCGAGGAGCGGCTGCTGAGCGATGTCGAGGGCGACGACCTGGCGGCCGCGGCGGTGGTGCGCGCCGACGACCCGGGG
The DNA here is from genome assembly GCF_040639595.1 of Micromonospora sp. NPDC023814. Taxonomy (NCBI): domain Bacteria; kingdom Bacillati; phylum Actinomycetota; class Actinomycetes; order Micromonosporales; family Micromonosporaceae; genus Micromonospora; species Micromonospora sp. NPDC023814. The sequence continues at coordinate 23,387 of NZ_JBFAAF010000030.1, read as the reverse complement.
TTCCTGCCCGCGGGGGACGTCGACCGGGCCGTGGACGCCCGGATCGCGGCCCTGGCGGCGACGGTGGCGTTGCGGCGGCACGCCCGGGGCGCGGCGACGGGTGAGCGGGCCGGCCGGGACCTGCGGGACGTGCGGCTGCTCGTTGGCTCCGGTGGGGTGCTGCGGCACGCCGCGCCGGCCGACGCGGCGGGTGTGCTCTCCGCGGTGCTGACCGACCACGCGGGCGGATGGCCGCTGCCGCGTGCCGCCCGGCCGGTCGTGGACACCGACTACGTGCTGGCCGCCGGTGGGTTGCTCGCCGCCGAGCATCCGGCGGCGGCGGGGGCGCTGCTGCGCCGCCACCTGGCCACGGATTGAGACTCGCCGACGCGACACGCCGTGTTGCAACACACGACAGGCCCGGGTGGGTTGACAGCGGCGGGGGTCCACGCCGTACCGTCTTTGAGTCCTACTACGGGAAGCGGCTGTTGTTCGCTTCGTCCCTTCGTCCGCTGGCCGAGCGACATGTGCAGTGCGTCGCGGCGGCCAGGTCCAGCGGGCGGGGGTCGGCGGGGCGGCGCGAACCGGCCGCGGTTACCGGTGTACGGGCAGGGTGAGGTGCACGGCCAGTAGACAACGGCCAGGCGGGGGCAGCCAGTCCGCGTCGGGTCGGTCCGAAGGTCGGCGTAGCTCGTTCTCGCCCCACCGGCCGGGAAGGGCCTGGGAGCATCGGGGCGCGGCTTGCGCCGCGCCCCGATTTTCGTTTTTTGCGGCCGGGCTTCGTTCAGCGGGCGGATCCTGTTGCACCGGTCCGGTGTCGCCTGCCGGCCGGGACGGGCTTCCAGCGGGTGAGGGAGGCCAGGCGGCCGTCACCGTCGGCGTTGCTCGGCTCGATCTGACCACTGTGTCTCAGCGGTCGGCAGGATGGGCCTGGGTGCGGTAGGCGTCGAGTTGGTCGGCGAGGCGTCGCGGCTGGCTCAGCGCGATCAGGTGCCCGCCGGGCAGCACGTCGACGTCGACGCCGAGGCGTTCGCGGGCCAGGCGGCGCTGGAAGTTGGCGGGGAAGAACCGGTCGTCGCGGCCGGTGACCACCCGGGTGGGCACGTCGGGCCAGCGGCGCAGCGGGTTGGGGCGGGTGAACACCGCCGGCGACTCGTCGGGCGCGTCGGCGGCGGTGAGGCGCGCCACCACCGGCTCGGGGACGTCGTGGAAGAAGTCCACCGCCAGGTCGACGTGGTCGTCGGGGGTGCGGCGCTGCGCGACGGCGTGGTCGGCGCGGGCCTGCGCGTGGCCGGTGGCCGCCCACCACTGCCCGGCCGTCTCGCCGGGGGCGGGGATCATCGGGTTGACCAGGACGACCATCGTCACCCGCGGGTCGTCGGCGACCAGTGGGGCGGTGAACGCGCCGAGGGACTGCGCGACCAGCACCACCCGGTTCCGGTCGCCGATCGCGGCGCGGACGGTGGCGGCGTACTCCGGCAGGGCGGCGGTGTCGTCGGCGGCGGGCAGGTCCACGGCGACCGCCTCGCGGCCGCGGCGGCGCAGCTCGTCGACGAGCAGGTGCCAGTAGTCGGCGCTGCCCCCCGCGCCGGGGATCAGCACGTAGGTCACGACCGGCCCCGGGCGGCGAAGTCCTCGGCGGTGCCGCCGCCGGGGAAGCGGGTGGTGAAGTCCAGCACGCCCACCCAGGCGGGGCGCAGCCCGATGCGCGCCATCCGCACCTGCTGGCCGTCCATCTCGGCCAGCACGGCGTCCAACTGCTCCTGCCCGCCGTAGCGGCGGTGGGCGGCGAGGTACTCGGGTGCGACGCCGTCGACGTCGGTGACGGTGACCGGGCCGCGCAGCAGCAGCACCTCCGGCGGCGTGGCGGCGGTGTCGACGGTGACTGCCACGTGCGGACGGGCCCGAAGGTGAGTGATCTTCCGCGCGCCGGCGAAGGTGCAGAAGACCACCTCGTCGCCGGTGAAGTGGAACAGCATCGGCAGCACCCGGGGCGTGCCGTCGGGCGCGACGTAGGCGACGCGGGCCAGCTCCGTGGAGGCCAGCAGTCGCTGCGCCACCGGATGGTCGAGTAGTCGTACGTCGCCCTGCGGCAGGGTGGTGGTCGTGGTCATGGGGCCTCCCTCGAACGGCTCGCTCCTACATTAGGAGTGGTCGCTTCGTCAGGGCAAGCACTGTGGCTACCCTGGGCGGGTGCGCTCCTACGACGATCTGTGCGGGCTGGCCCGCGCGCTGGCGGTGGTCGGCGAACGGTGGGCGCTGCTGGTCGTGCGGGAGCTGCTGCTCGGGCCGAAGCGCTTCTCCGACCTCAGCCGTGGTCTGCCGACGATGAGCCAGAACGTGCTGTCCGCGCGGCTACGCGAGCTGGAACGGGCCGGCGTGGTGACCCGCCGCACCCTGGGCCCCCCGGCCAGCGCCCGCGTGTACGAACTCACCCCGCGGGGCCGGGAGTTGGAGGAGAGCCTGCTGGCGCTGGGGCGGTGGGGCAGCCGGCAGCCGCTGCCCGCCACCGGTCGGTTGAGCGTCGACGCCCTCATGCTCGCCCTGCGCACCACGTACGACCCGGGCCCCGCCGGCGAGCCGGTGGCGCCGGTGGCGCTGCGGTTGGGCGCCGACCGGTTCGTCGCCGAGGCCGACCGGGCCGGGCTGCGGATCAGGCGGGACGGCGGCGAGCGCTGCGCCGCCGTCGTCGACACCGACCCGCGCACCCTGCTGGAGGTCGTGTTCGGCTACCGGCCCCGCGACGAGGCGGAACACCACGGCACGCTGCGCGTCACCGGCGAGCGGCGGATCGCCGAACGATTCCTCGGCTGCTTCACCCGCCCGACGGCCACCGGCGACGCCGGTGCCGCGCCGGCCGCCGGGTAGCCTTCCGCTCTGTGATCGAGGTGAGGTGCCCATGACGACCGTGGACAACAGCCAGCCGCGCGCCGACGCCCCGCGCGTGCCCGACGTGGCGCCGCGGGCGCTGCCGCTGCGGGTGGCCGCGCCGATGGTGGTGGCCGCCGGGCTGGCGCTGCTGGCGGCGTTCCCCCCGTACGGGGTGTGGCCGCTCGCGCCGGTCGGCGTGGCGCTGCTGGCCGCGGCGACGCACCGCCGCCGTGTCCGGGCCGGCGCCGGGCTGGGCTTCCTGACCGGGGTGGCGCTGTTCGCGCCGCTGCTGAGCTGGACGAACCTGCACACCGGTTACCTGCCGTGGACGCTGCTGTCGCTGTTGCAGGCCGCCTACCTGGCGCTGCTGGGCGCGGCGAGCGCGTACGCCTCCCCACTGGCCGACCGCCTCCGGTGGTCCTGGCCGGCGCTGACCGGCGTGCTGTGGGTGGGGCAGGAGGCGCTGCGCGACCGCACCCCGTTCGGCGGGTTCCCGTGGGGGCGGCTGGCGTTCAGCCAGGACGACTCGCCGCTGCTGCGGCTGGCCGCGCTGGGCGGCGCGCCACTGGTGACGTTCGCGGTGGCGCTGACCGGGGGGCTGCTCGTCGCGGCGCTGTGGCGGCCGTGGGACGGACGGCGACACTGGGTGCCGATCGCCGGGCTGACCGCCGGCGCGGTCGCGGTGCCCGTCGCCGGGCTGCTGGTGCCGGTGGCCGCCGCCGGGGGCGGCGACACCGCCACCGTGGCGATCGTGCAGGGCAACGTGCCCCGGCTGGGGCTGGACTTCAACGCCCAACGCAAGGCGGTGCTCGGCAACCACGTCGACGCCACCGTCGAGCTGGCCGAGCAGGTCGCCGCCGGCGCCCAGCGCCGCCCCGACCTGGTGGTGTGGCCGGAGAACGCCAGCGACATCGACCCGCTGCGCGACGCCGACGCCGGCGCCCTGATCTCCCGGGCCGCCGACGCGATCGGCGCGCCGATCCTGGTCGGCGCGGTGCTGCGCGGCCCCGGCGACGGCGAGGTCCGCAACGCCGGCATCCTCTGGCGGCCCGGCACCGGCCCCGACCTGGAGCAGGTCTACACCAAGCGGCATCCGGTGCCGTTCGCCGAGTACGTGCCGATGCGCGACCTCGCCCGGATGGTCAGCAAGCAGGTGGACCGGGTGCGGGCCGACTTCGTGCCCGGCACCGAGCCGGGCGTGCTGCGCGCCGGCCCGGCCGTGCTCGGCGACGTGATCTGCTTCGAGGTCGCCTACGACGAGGTGGTCCGCGACACCGTCACCGGCGGGGCGCAGCTGCTGGTGGTGCAGACCAACAACGCCACCTTCGACGTGGCGGAGGCGCGGCAGCAGCTGGCCATGGTGCGGCTGCGGGCCGTCGAGCACGGCCGGCCGGCGTTGATGGCCTCCACGGTCGGAGTGTCCGGGTTCGTTGCCCCCGACGGGCGGGTAAGCGACGCCACCGGGTTCAACACCCGCGCGGTCGTGGTGCGGCAGCTGCGCCTGGACGACGGGCGCACCCTGGCCACCCGGGTCGGCCTGTGGCCGGAGGCGGCGCTGGCCACCCTGGCGGTGGCGGCCCTGGTCGGCGCGGCCGTGCTGCGCCGCCGGCACCGCGCCGGATGACACCAGCCGGCAATCCGGCGGAGGGGAAGCGACGGTGGGCGAGACGACCGACACCCGAGGGCCACGCGCCGGCCACCCCGGGCTGGGTCGGGTGCTCGTGGTGATCCCGACCTACGACGAGGCCGACAACGTGGCGCCGATCGTGGCGCGCGTGCGCCGCGCCGCCCCGGCCGTGGAAATCCTCGTCGCCGACGACAACAGCCCCGACGGCACCGGCGCGGTCGCCGACGCCCTGGCCGCCGCCGACCCGCACGTGCACGTGCTGCACCGCGAGGGCAAGCAGGGCCTCGGCGCGGCGTACCTGGCGGGGTTCGCGTGGGCCCGCGAGCGTGGTTTCGACGCCGTGGTGGAGATGGACGCCGACGGCTCGCACGCCCCCGAGGACCTGCCCACGCTGCTGGCGGCCGCCCGCGACGCCGACGTGGTGATCGGCTCCCGGTGGACCACCGGCGCGCGGGTGGTGAACTGGCCGCTGCGGCGGCTGCTGCTGTCGCGCTGCGGCAACCTGTACGCGCGGCTGGCGCTGGGCATGCCGGTGTCCGACGCCACCGGCGGTTACCGGGTGTACCGGCTGTCCGCCCTGGACGAGATCGACCTGGGGTCGGTGTGTTCGCAGGGCTACTCGTTCCAGGTGGAGCTGTCGCGGCTGGCGCACCGGGCCGGGGCGCGCATCGTCGAGGTGCCGATCACGTTCGCCGAGCGGGAACGCGGCAGCAGCAAGATGAGCCCGCTGATCGTGGCGGAGGCGCTGTGGCGGATCACCGCGTGGGGTCTGCAGGACCGGCGGCTGGCGGTGCGGCGGGGCCTGCACGGCACCCCCGACGGTCAGGTGCGGTGGCCCTGAGCGTCGGCGTGTCATGCTGGACGAAGTGCCTGCGCGGACCGACCGCGCCGCGGATGGCGGATGAGGTGAGATGCGCCGAGGACTGAGGTACGTGCCGCTGGGCCTGTTGCTCGCGGTGCTGCTGGAGCTGGCGGTGTTCGTCGTGGTGGGCCGGGCGATCGGGTTCGGCTCGGCGCTGCTGGCGGTGTTCGCGGTGTCGCTGCTCGGGTTGGTGCTGCTGCGCCGGGAGGGGATGCGCGCCTGGCGTGGCTTCCGGGCCGCCGCGGAGGCCGGCCAGCCGCCGGGACGGCAGGTCACCGACGGTCTCGTCGGGCTGGTTGGCGCGCTGCTGCTGGCGACCCCCGGCCTGGTCAGTGGCCTGGTGGGGCTGTTGCTGCTGGTGCCGCCGGTGCGTCGGCTGGCCCGCGGCGGCGTGCAGCGTGCCGCGGAGCGCCGGGTGTCGTCGATGGTCGCCGGTGACCTGTTCGGGCCCCGCCGGGTACGGGTGCGCCGGGGCGCCCCGCAGCCCGCGCCGCGCCCGACGGCCGAGCCGCCGACCGTGGTCGACGGGGGCCGGGCCATCGAGGGCGAGATCGTCGAGCCCGGCCGGAACTGATCCGGGCACCGGACCTGTCCCGGACGGCGGCCGGAACGGGCCCGAGGACGTCCGGCCCGCAACGGGCTCAGACACGACGGCGCCCCGGGAGCGTGGCTCCCGGGGCGCCGTGGCGTGTGCGGTCAGGCGCGGCCGCGGCGGGTGCGAACCTCCTGCAGCCGCTCGGCGAGGATGTCCTCCAGCTCGGCGATGGAGCGCCGCTCCAGCAGCATGTCCCAGTGGGTACGCGGCGGCTTGGCCTTCTTCTGCTCCGGCTCGCTGCCGTCGACCAGCCGGGCGACGCTGCCGTCGAACTTGCACTCCCAGGTCGTGGGGACCTCGGCGTCGACGGCGAACGGCACCTCGAACTGGTGACCCTTGGCGCAGAGGTACTCGCGGGTCTGACGCGGCGCGAGCTCCGTGTTGCGGTCGGATTCGTAGCTCACCGCGCCCAGACGGCTTCCGCGCAGCATACGCTCGCCCATGATCGACTTCCCCTCGTTGGTGGTGCTGGTCTTCTCTGTGTAACGGTCCGTTCCCGCCGGGCCATTCCCGCCCCGGGCGCTGCCGCGCCGCCGGGCGAGCCTGAACAAGGGTAGCCGGCCATGCCAGCCGCCCGGCGGGGTCGTCCCCGGCCGGGTCGGTTGGGTGGAGTGTTTCCGTTGCCAACGGGGATGTTAACCGCCCGAGCGGAGCGGAGGTTGCGATGGTGGGTGACGCGCCGGCGCAGTCCCGCCCGCCCTCCGGGCGGACGTTCTTCGGGCACCCGCGGGCGCTGTCCACCCTCTTCCTCACCGAGATGTGGGAGCGGTTCAGCTTCTACGGCATGCGGGCGATCCTGGTGCTGTACCTGACCGCGTCCGTGGCCGACGACGGGCAGGCGATGGGCGAGGCCAGCGCCAGTGCCGTCTACGGCACCTACAACGCGATGGTCTACCTGATGGCGCTGCCGGGCGGCTGGGTCGCCGACCGGCTCATCGGCGCCCGCCGCAGCGTCCTGTGGGGCGGGGTGGTCATCGCCGCCGGGCACTACGTGATGGCGATCCCGACGCGGTGGAGCGTCTTCGCGGGCATGGCGCTGATCGTCGTCGGCACGGGACTGCTCAAGCCCAACATCTCGACGATGGTCGGCGACCTCTACGACCGGGACTCCCCGCGCCGCGACGCCGGCTTCTCGATCTTCTACATGGGCATCAACATCGGGGGGTTCGCCGCCCCACTGGTCACCGGCTTCCTCGGCGAGAAGGTCAACTGGCATCTGGGTTTCGGGGCCGCCGCGATCGGCATGACCTTCGGCGTGCTGCAGTACGTGCTGGGCCGGCGCAACCTCGGCGACGCGGGCGCGCGGCCCGCCGACCCGCTGCTCGGCGCCGACCGCCGCCGCGCGCTGACCCGCGTCGGCGCGGTCACCGCCCTGGTCGTGCTCGCGGTCGTCGTCCTCGCCGTGGCCGGGGCGTTCACCGTCGACACCGTGGTCAACCTGCTCGCCGCCGCCACCGTACTGATCACCATCGGGTACTTCGTGCGGATCATGGTGGACCGGGAGCTGAGCGCCACCGAACGCAGCCGGATGAAGGCGTACGTGTGGCTGTTCGTCTTCGCCGCCGCGTTCTGGCTGATCTACGACCAGGCCGGGTCGGTGCTGAACATCTTCGCCGCCGACAACACCGACCGCGACGTCGCCGGGTTCACCTTCCCCGCGTCGTGGCTCCAGTCGGTCAACCCGATCCTGATCATCATCGGGGCGCCGCTGTTCGCGCTGCTCTGGCTGCGGCTGGGCCACCGGGTCTCCACCCCGGTGAAGTTCGCCGTGGGCCTGGTGCTCAACGGCCTGTCGTTCGTGCTGATGGCCGCCGCCGCCCAGGCCGCCGTCGGCGGCGACCTGGTCTCGCCGTGGTGGCTCGTGGCCGTGTACGCCATCCAGGTCGCCGGCGAGCTGTCGCTGAGCCCCGTCGGCCTGTCCGCCACCACCAAGCTGGCGCCGGTCAAGTACGCCAGCCAGATGATGGGGCTGTGGTTCCTCGCCACCGCCGTCGGCGACGCGATCGGCGGGCAGGTGGCCCGGCTCGCCGACACCTGGCCCGAGCCGACGTACTTCCTCACGTTCGGCCTGGCCTCGGCGGCCCTCGGGCTCGGCGCGGTGATGTTCGCCCGGCACATCCGGGGCCTGATGGCCGGCATCCACTGACCCGGGCGGCCACGGCAGGCCGGCTGGCGCCGCCGGACAGCCGGGCCGCACGCCAGGCCGGCGCGGGCCGAAACCGGGCGCGCGGCGGCAGAGTCACCCGCCGGGGCCCGGCACGGCCGGGACCGGGCGTGCGGCGGCGGGGTCAGGCGGCCGGGGTCGGGGGCAGCGGCAGCGGCAGGCCGGGCAGCCCGTCGATGCTGCGGGCGATGTGCTCCTTGCCGGCGAAGTAGTCGCTCAGTGAGGCGTCGTCCTCCCGGGCGAACCGCTTGCCGTGCAGGTCACGGTCGGCGTCGTAGGTCATGAACGGCACCGCGTAGCCGCAGGTGTCGCGGATCAGCTCGGCGCGCACCACGATGATCGCCCGCAGGCCGTGCACGCTGGTGTCGACGTCCGGGAAGTGGCCCGTCAGCTCGGCCCAGCGGGGGTCGTCGCGGAACACCGGCTCACCGCGCCCGTGCACCCGGACGATGTTCGGCGGCCCCTGGAACGCGCACCACATCAGCGTGATCCGGCCGTTCTCCCGCAGGTGCGCGATCGTCTCGGCGTTGCTGCCGGCGAAGTCCAGGTACGCCACGGTGTGCGCGTCGAGCACCGCCCAGGAGCCGCGCAGGCCCTTGGGGGACAGGTTGATGGTGCCGTCGCCGGACAGCGGCGCGGTGGCGGTGAAGAACAGCGGCTGCTCCTCGATGAACGTGCGCAGCCGGCCCTCGATGCGTTCGTGTGTCTTTCCCACCCGGCCATCATCGTCCCGTCGTGACTGTCGCCGTTGCCCCGCCGTCGGTGGCGTCCCACACCCCGGACACCGTCGTCCCGCCCGGACGGCGGGGCGCGCCTTCACCCGGGCAGGGCGTGCCGGCCCGCGGCCCCGCCGGAGTCGGGCCAGCGCAGACCGTCGGCCGGTCGGGCCAACCCGGACCGTCGGGGCGGGTTCAGGTGGACGGCGGGCCCGCGTCGCGGGGGCCGAGGTGGGCCAGGGCGGCGGCGAGGTGGCCCACCTGCTCGGCGAGCTGGGCCACCCGCCGGTGCGCCTCGTCGCGGTCGGTCTCGGCGGCGCGCAGCCGTACCGCCAGCTCGTCGAGCCGGCCCTGCGCGGCGGTGGCGGCATCCCGCGCGGCGGCCAGCTCCGCGCCCAGCGTGTCGTGGCGGCCGGCGAGCGCGACCAGTTCCGCTCGGGCGCGGTCGGCCTCCGCCCCGGCGTGCGCGCGGGCCGCCTCGGCCTCCTGCCGGGCCCGCGCCGCCTCGGCGGCCGCCGTCCGGGCCGCCTCGGCCTCGGCCCGCGCCTGGTCGGCCTGCTCGCGCGCCCGGTCGGCCCGGTCCCGGGCGGCGTCGGCGTCGGCGTGCAGGCGCTGCGCCCGGTCGAGCGCCTCCGTGGCGGCGCGGGCCGCCCGGTCGGCGTCGCCACGGGCGGCGTCCCGCTCGCCCGCCAGGTCGGCGGCCCGGCGGCGCTCGGTGTCCAGGTCGGCGCGCAGGGCACGCAGCTCGTGGCGGGCCGCGTCGCGGTCGCGTTCGGCCTGTGTCCGCAGCGCCTCCGCGGCGCTGGCCTGCCGGCGGGCCTCGTCGCGGGCCGCCTCGGCCCGGTCGGCGCGCTCGGCCGCCGTCGTGGCCTGCTCGGCGGCGCGTCGGGCCTCCTCGCGGGCGGCGTCCCGCTCGGCGGCGGCCGACCGGGCCTCCTCGCGGGCCCGGACGGCCGCCGCGGCGGCGTCCTCGGCGTCGCGGCGGGCCTCGTCCCGTTCGGTCTGCGCCGCCGCCACCTGGGTCGCCGCGTCGGCGCGGGCCTGCGCCAGCTGGCGTTCCACGCCGACCGGGGACAGCTCGGCGTGCAACGCCTCGGCGAGGGTCTCCGCGACCTGCTCCAGCCGGTCCACGGCCTCCCAGGTGCGGGCCACCTGGCCGGGCAGGCCGGGGGCGTTGCGGTGCCGCATCCGGCTGTTGCGTGAGGCCCGCTGGCAGGCGCCGTCGTTGTCGCGGCAGTAGCGGAACGGTCGGCCGGCGCCGACGCGCTGCGGCACCTCCCGACCACAGTGGGCGCAGGGGCGGGTGTCGGCGGCGGCGGGCTGGGCGTCCATCGAGGGCGGAGTCTACTGCGCCGCCCGACCCCCGCCGGCGCAGCGGCCGACCCCCGCGAGGGATGGTCCGTCGGCACCGCGCCGACGCCGACTAGCGTGTCCGGTGTGGCAGTCTCCCCGTATGTTGCGAAGCTGCGCGCCCACGTCGGCACGGACCTGCTCCTGCTGCCCGGCGTCAGCGCGGTCGTCCGCGACGACGCCGGTCGGGTGCTGCTGGCCCGCCGCGCCGACAACGGCCGCTGGTCCCTGCCCGCCGGCCTCATCGACCCCGGCGAGCAGCCCGCCGACACCCTCCTGCGGGAGGTGTACGAGGAGACCGGCGTGCACGTACGCATCGACCGGGTCGGCGGCGTCGCCACACACCCGGTCGTCTACCCCAACGGCGACGCCTGCGAGTACCTGAACGTGTGGTTCCGGTGCCACGCGGTGGGCGGCGAACCGCGGGTCAACGACGACGAGTCCCTCGAGGTGGGCTGGTTCGACCCGGCCGACCTGCCTGAGCTCGACGACTGGGCGCGGCTGCGCATCGACACCACCCTGCGCGAGGACGCTCCCACCTGGCACGCCCCACCCGGCGAGCGGCACCCGGCACTCGACCAGCCCGACGCGCTCTGAACGGGCCGTCAGCGCCCCGGCTACCTGCCCAGCGCGTCGGCGGTGGGCACGGCACGTCGGGCGGCGGCGACGTCGGGGTGCGGCGTCAGGGCATGGCGACGGCGGCGCGGGACCGGTCGGCGGCGATCCGCACCGCCAGCGCCGCCAGGACCGTGCCCGTCAGCAGCCGCTGCACCCGCAGCCAGAGCGGCCGGCGGGCGAAGAACCCGGCGAGCGCGCCCGCGGTGAGCACGATCAGCGCGTTCACCGTGAGCGCCACCGCGATCTGGGTCAGCCCCAGCACCAGGCTCTGCGCCGCGACGTGACCCCGGGCCGGGTCGATGAACTGCGGCAGCAGCGACACGTACAGGATCGCGATCTTCGGGTTGAGCAGGTTGGTGACCAGGCCCATGGTGAACAGCCGCCGGGCCGGGTCGGGCGGCAGCGGCGCCGGCGTGAACGGCGACTGCCCGCCGGGGCGCAGCGCCTGCCAGGCCAGCCACAGCAGGTACGCCGCCCCGGCCAGCTTGACCGCCGTGTAGAGGGCGGGCACCAGCACGAACACCGTGGCGATGCCGGCGACCGCGGCGACCAGGTAGACGCCGAAGCCGGCGGCGACGCCGAGCAGCGAGACCAGCCCGGCCCGTCGGCCCTGGGTCACCGACCGGGAGACCAGGTAGACCATGTTCGGGCCGGGGGTCAGCACCAGCCCCAGGGCCACCAGCGCGACACCCACGAGCGCACCCGTACCGACCATGTCGCCCCCCGTCCCGTCCCACTCGGCTGCCGCCGACCCTACGCCCGGACCTCCGCCGGCCGGCGTCCGGCATCGGGCACCCGGCGGGCCGCGACGGCCGCGCGGGTCTCCTCGGCGACCAGGTCGGCGTTGATCGCCGCGCCGGCCGCCAGACCGGCGGACACGGAGGTGACCACCTGGGCGCGCGGGTCCGTGACGTTGCCGGCCACCCACACGCCGGGTACCGCGGTCGCCCCCGTCGGGTCGGACGGGACGGCGCTGCCGATCACCTGGCCGCCCATCTCCTGCTCCACCGCCGCGAGGCCGAGCGACGCCAGCACGTCGGCGCGGGCGTGGAAGCGGGGAGCCACCACCACCGCCCCGCACGGCAGCACCTCGCCGCCGGCCAGCCGCACGCCGGTGAGCGCGTCACCGGCGACCTCGAGCGCGGCGACGGGACCGTCGACCACCCGTACGCCGCGGGCCGCGAGCTGCTCGTCCTCCTCGGCGGTGAACGCGTGCGGGGTGTGCCGCACGACCGTCACGTCGGCGCTCCAGTGCCGCCACAGCAGCGCCTGGTGCGCGGCCAGCGGGCCGGTGGCCAGCACCACCAGCGGCTCGTCGCGCGCCTCCCACCCGTGGCAGTACGGGCAGTGCAGCACGTCGTGGCCCCACCGTTCGGCCAGCCCCGGCACGTCGGGCAGCTCGTCGACCAGGCCGGTGGTCACCAGCAGCCGCCGGGCGTCGACCGTGCGGCCGTCGGCGAGGGCCACGCGGAAGCCGCCGCCGTCGCGCGGTGCCGCCGAGCGGACGGCGCCGTGGACGAACTCCCCGCCGTATCCGGCCACCTCGGCCCGGCCGGCCGTCAGCAGCTCGCCCGGTGGCGTGCCCTCGCGGGTCAGGTAGTTGTGCACGTGCCCGGCCGGCGCGTTGCGCGGCTCGCCCGCGTCCACGACCAGCACCGAGCGGCGGGCCCGGGTCAGGGCCAGCGCCCCGCTCAGCCCGGCCGCGCCGCCGCCCACGACCACCACGTCGTACGTCTCACGCACGGAACTCTCCCTCCGTCGTCGGCGGGTCCCACGCCCGCCGCCGACGCGACTGTCCGCCGGGAGCGACGAAGGCGGCAAACATCGTTGCTGGAACGGCAAACTCGGGGTACGGCCGGGCCGAGCCCGCCGCCCGACATCGGCGGCGCGACCGGCCGGCAGCGCGTGGGGATGCCCGACCGCGCCCCACGGCGGCGGCCGCAACGGGGAGACTGGGCCGATGTTGCGCGCACCGGCCACCCCGACCCTGCCGGAACTGTCGTTGCGGCCCTGGCGCGACGACGACGCCGACGCCCTGGTGGCGGCGTACCGGGACCCGGTGCTGCTCCGCTGGACCCGGGCGCCGGTGACCACGACCACCGAGGCGCGCCGCTTCGTGGCCGCGGCCCGACGCGACTGGGACGACGGCTGCCGGTTCAGCTTCGCCGTGGTCGAGCCGCACCCCGCCGGCGAGACCCTGGTCGCCCAGGTGGTGCTCAAGAACGTCGCCGCGGGGCGCGGGGACGCCGAGGTCGGCTACTGGACGGCCGCGCCCGCCCGGGGCCGGGGCATCGCCCCGCACGCCCTGGACGCGGTCACCGGCTGGGCGTTCGCCCGGTTCGCCGGCCTGCGGCGGCTGGACCTGATGCACCAGGTCGACAACCCGGCGTCCTGCCGCGTCGCCGAGAAGGCCGGCTACCGCTTCCAGGAGGTGCTGGCGGCCCGCCCGCCGTTTCCCCGCGACGGCCACCGGCACGCCCGCTGGGCCTGACCGCCGGGAATGCCCGGCACCGCCACCGCGCTGTTCCTTCCGGCGGCCCCGACAGCGGGGGCCGCGTTACCGTGGGCCGGGGAGGTGTCGGCGGGCGGACAGCTGGGAAGCGACGGTCGAGGCGCGGATCCGCGCGGCCCAGGAGCAGGGCGAGTTCGACAACCTGCCCGGCGCGGGCAAGCCGATCCCGGGCCGCGGCGAGCCGTACGACGAGTCGTGGTGGATCAAGAGCTTCCTGGAACGGGAGAAGCTCCCGACCGACCTGCTGCTGCCGACCCCGCTGCAACTGCGCCGCCGCGTCGAGCAGGTGCCCGACGAGGTGCGCGACCTGCCCACCGAGGAGTCGGTGCGCGCCTTCGTCGCCGACCTGAACGCCCAGATCATCGCCTGGCTGCGCATGCCCACCGGCCCGCGGGTCACCGTGCGGCCCGTCAACACCGACGACGTCGTACGCCGCTGGCAAGCCGAGCGACACCTCGCCGCCGCGCCGGCACCGCCGCCCGCGCCGCCCGCCCCGCCGCGCGCCAGGCCCCGTCGGGCCTGGCGCCCGCCCTGGCGCCGCCGGGCGGCGTAGCCCGCGTCACGCCACCGCGGCCTGCCACGACCACGAAGTGCGCCGCGGCCGGCCGGGCAGCTCACCGCGGCCGGTCAGCCACCGCAGCACCTGCGGCGCCGGCCCGGCGGGGGCGTCCGGGAAGAGCCGACGCACGACGCCGGCGCTGAGCCGCTCCGGCGGCTGCCACGGCACGCCGAGACCACGGGCGATGTCGTCGGTGTGCAGCAGCGTCTCCGCCACCCCCATCGCGGCGAAGCCCGCCGGGTCGCACGGGCCGAAGTGCCAGGCTCGCGTCTGCGGCGCGGCGGCGTCGACCGCCAGCCGCAGCAGCCCACCGCAGGCGGCGACGACCCGCAGCACCTCCGTCGGCCCGGCGGCGGGGGAGACGACCAGGTCGAACGGCAGGTATGCCGCATCGGGTCGCCCGGTGACCTGACCGGCGTACGCCAGCAGGTCGTGCGCCACGTGCGCGGCGGTGGTCCAGCAACTCCACTCCAACCCGCCGGCGGGCACGCTCCAGTCCCGTCCGGTGTGCGGGCCGAGGACGGCGCTCATCTCGGTCACCGCGCGGTCCACGTCGGCACCGGTCAGTTCGATCATTCCCCGACCGTGCCAGCACCCCACGCACCGCGCAACCGAACATCGTTGCCCTCGGCCGTCGCGGGCCGCTAGGGTCGGACCCGTGACTGCCGGGTCGGCCATGGGCCACGAGCGGACAGGGCACCCGGCCATCCGGTGAGCCGGGGGCGGGCCCGCGGCCCGCCGATGCGCCACATCTTCCGGTGTCGACGTCGCGTCCACCGCCTCGCGCGCCCTTCCCACCGTCCACGCCGGCCGTACGCCGGCGCGACTCCACCTTCGCCGCCACCGGTCGCCGGACGGGCGATCCACTGTGGCCACACTCCTCCTGCCCAGCAGAAAGCAGCGCATGCCCAACGACTTCAACCAGCAGATCATCGACGAGTTCCGCGCCAACGCCGGCCGCGTCGGCGGCCCCTTCGAGGGCGCCCGGCTCATCCTGCTCACCACCACCGGGGCCCGCTCCGGAGCCCCGCACACCACCCCCGTCGGCTACCTGCCCGACTCGGACCGCATCCTGGTCATCGCCTCCGCCGGGGGCGGCCCGAAGCACCCGGACTGGTACCACAACCTGCGCGCCGACCCGCTCGCCACCGTGGAGGACGGCGTCTTCACCTACCAGGCGCGCGCGGAGGTGCTGACCGGGGACGAACGCGACGCGGTCTTCGCCCGGGCCGTGGAGGCCGACCCGGGCTGGGCCGCGTACCAGGCGAAGACGTCGCGGGTGATACCGGTGCTGGCGTTGCACCAGGTGGCGGGCGGGCCGCCGAACGCGCCGTCCTGGGGCGCGGCGCTCAAACTGGTCCACGACGCGTTCCGGCGGGAACTCGCGCTGATCCGCGACGAGGTCGACCGCTCCGGTGCGGGCCTGGGCGCGCAGCTGCGGGTGAACTGCCTGACTGTCTGCCAGGGCCTGCACCACCACCACACCAACGAGGACGAGGGCATGTTCACCGCCCTCGACGGGCAGCGCCCCGACCTCGCCGCGACCCTGGCGCGGCTGCGCGAGGAACACCAACGGATCGCGGCGCTCGTCGCACGCCTCCAGCGGGTCGTCGGCGCTCCCGACGCCGACCCGGCCGAGGTCCGCCGGGAGGTCGCGCGGCTCACCACCGAACTCGAGGCCCATCTGGCGTACGAGGAGGAGCAGCTCATCCCCGTCCTCGACGCGACCGGCTAGCGGCCGCCCGTGGTGGCGCGCCCCCGGCGGCCTCGCCCGCCGCCGGGGGCGCGCGGTCGCTCAGACGCACGGCGGGGTTGCGCCCCGAGTTGAGGGTTCAGCGTTACAAATATGGACAAATAGTGCGCATGCCTCAATAAGCATTTCAATGAAAAACTTGAGGCATGGACATCGACGAAATGAAGGGCTACATCTGCCGGACCTTCGCCGGGGTGACCGCACCCGAGGCGAACGGGGACACCTTCTTCCTCTACGACCCGCAACGGGACCTGCCGGCCGAGCGGCAGTTGCCGTTCGCGACGATCGTGACCGGCGACCACTACGACACCGCCTCCGCGTTGAGCCGGCCGGGCTTCTGGCGGCTCAACATCGGGTTGACCCGGTCCGGGTACGCGGCCCTGTTCGGGGCCCCGTCGACGCGGGGCGAGCACGGAGAGACGGACGCGCGCGTCGGCCACGCGGCGACGGACGTCGTGCTGCCGCATCCGGTCTACGCGGCGCAGCACTGGGTGTGCGTGGTGAACCCCGGCGAGGCGACCCTGGGCACGGTGTCCACGCTGCTGGCCGACGCGTACGACTTCGCGGTCCGCAAGCACGCCAACCACCGGGCCCGCCGCACCCCGTCCTGACCGGACCGGGCCGGCCGGCGCGTTCCGCCTCGGGGTGTCGCACCGCGGGTTGGCCTCGGCGGGTCTGCCGTAGGGGCAGGCCCGCCGAGGGCGAGGAGACACCGCACGTGCCGCGCAACACGAAACCATCGAGACCTACCTCGACGGTTTCCGGAAGAACGACCACGCGGCCGGCGACATCGGGAACCGACACGCCGGGCCGGCATGACGCCGGCTAACGCAACAGCCCACGCTCATCGACGAGACGAGTCGGATTCCCCGTGAAGACGTCCACCGTCGTCGGCCCGGTCCGGCTGCCCGTCCCGCGACGACTCCCGCGGCTCGAATCCGCGCGCCTCGTCCATCAACACCTCGTGGACGGCGGGGCACCTGAGCGTCGGCAGAACGAAACCCACCGGCGCCGCGTTCCGACGCGCCGCCGCTGGCCCACCCCGGGACCGCTTGGTCCACGATGTCCGCACCCACTGCGCCGTAACATCCACAAACCGATCATGGCAGGCGCCGGGCTGGTCGCCGATGGCGGCAACGTCGGGCTGACCCCGGTGAACCGTCGAGGCGGTCCCGGACGCCCGGTCGCCACCTGGACCGTCGACGACCTGTCGATGCTCACGCCACCGGCCACCACGTTCGCCCCGCGGGGGCGTCCTTGACGAACACGATCCCGTCAATGCTTGCCAGGTGGGCCGGGTCGAGCGGGGAGTAGCCGAACCAGGGGGACACGCGGGGAGCGGGCGTCACGTCGTCGAGGGCGACGGCCAGCCGGCGGGCGTCGACGACGTGTCGGTCCTCCGGGAGCGCGTACAGGAGCCCTTCGATGGTGTCCGGGGGTGGGGTGTCCACGCCGCGGTGGCGGATCGTGCCGAGGGCCGTGGCCAGGAAGGCGTACCCGTCGCCCAGTCGGGTGCTGACGATCGCCCCGGCGCTCCACCATTCCACCGGCAGGCCGCCCATCTGCATCCTGCTCTTGTCCCGCTGCAGATGCCCGTTGTGGGCGTGCACCAGCGCCGGACCGCGCTCGGCGATGGCGAGCAGGTTGGCGGCCATCATCGAAGCCCGCGCGCCCAGCAGCCGCGCCATACGACTCGGTGACGTGTCGGCCATCCAGAAGTGGTACCTCAGCAGCCCGGTGGCGGTACGCCCGTACATGCGTGCCCGGTCCCAGTCGTCCGGCGCGGACGCCGCGATCAGGTGTGGCGCCTGCGCGTCGAGCAGGGCTACCAGGTCGTCGGCGAGCAGCCGCAGCTGTTTGGCCTCGGGCGTCTGCCCCACGGACTGGGACGGGTCCATCATCGCGGCGGGATTGGTCCACCGGTCGTCGGCGCCGATCAGGCTGTCGAGCGTCTCCGGGGTGCAGGGAAGCAGGTCGGCGTCAACCCGGGCGGTGAGGTAGGCGTGGAGTGCGGTGAGGGCCTGCCGGGGGCTCGCGGCGCCGGTGATCTCCAGCGGGCCGTCGAGACCGGCGAAGCGCAGCCGCTCGGACGCGGACCGTCCGTCGTTGTACGCGCGCATCCAGCTCACCAGCTCGCGGTTGGCTGCGGACGCGCCGAACCTGTGGCTGAAGCCGCGCTCCATGGCCTCGTCGAGGGTGCCCGTGCCCGAGGTGACGTACTCGTCCACCACCAGGCCCATCAGACAGTCGCTCTCGATAGCGATCGTCCGGTAGCCCTCTCGCTCGACGAGTTGCCGGAAGAGCTCGTTTCGCACGTCGAGCAGAACGTCCTCGCCGTGGGTGGGCTCGCCCAAGGCGAGCAGTCGGGGCCGAGCCGGAAGCAGCCCCATGACAGAGGCAGCGTCAACGACATGAGCGATGTCTTTGATACCGGTGGTCATACCCTCAACGGTATCGTTGAACCAACGGTTGAAAGTTATCCTCGACATCGGCAGGACAGTGAGGGAAAACCTTCAAAACGGCAGACAGCTCAGGCCGGTCGACCTGGCGCGCCGGCACGGTCTGTCCACACAGGCGATCAGGAACTACGAGGCGGCCGGCATCCTTCCGGACGCCGAACGCACCCCGCACGGCTACCGCACCTACACTCCGCTGCACGCGCACGCCCTGAGCGCGTTCCTCGCCCTGGTCGCCGGGCACGGCCACCAGACGGCCGCAGCGATCATGCAGGCGATCAACCGCGACGCGACCGAGGACGCGCTGCGGCTCATCGACGAGAGTCACGCCCAGCTTCTCGACGACCGTCGCACCCTCCAGGCCGTCGAAGCCGCGCTCTGCGACCTCAGTCCCGTACCGCAGGAACGCGGCGACACGTTCGTCGGCCCCCTGGCGAGGCGGCTCGGCATACGCCCAGCCACCCTGCGCAAGTGGGAACGCGCCGGCTTGATGCAACCGCGCCGCGACCCGCAGACGGGCTACCGGGTCTACAGCGCGGCCGACGTGCGCGACGCCCTACTCATCCACCAGCTCAGACGAGGCGGCTACCTGCTGGAGCAGATCGCCCCGCTGATCGTCCAAGTGCGCTCCGCCGGAGGCGTCGCACCCCTTGAATCGATGCTGCGCGACTGGCATGCCCGCCTCTCGGCCCGTAGCCGCGCCATGCTCACCGGTGCCGCAGAGCTGGACGCCTACCTCGGCTGCCGACCGGACCCCGCCCGGAGACAGGCCGAGCTCGTCCGCACTGGGCGCGCTTGAGGAAGTGGAGCGCGGTCGCCGCGAAACTGTCGTGCTGTCGGATCGCTGACGACCAGCGTCCCGGAACGTTCTGCAAAAGAATCCGGGTGGCGGTGTCGGATCGGGGCGGTGGTGTTCGTAGCAGGGGTGAGGCCGCCCGCAAGGGGCGGCGCCGAGGTAGAGGAACCGCGATCATGAAGCTGACGACCATGACCCAGGTCACCCTCGATGGAGTGATGCAGGGAAACGGCGCCGCGTCGGATGACCGCAGGAACGGATTCGAGCGCGGCGGATGGGCCCGGGGGGCGGGTGACGACGAGACCAGGACGTTCATCACGCAGACCTACCAGCGCGCCGAGGCGTTCCTGTTCGGCCGGCGCACCTACGAGTTGTTCGCCGGCTCCTGGGGATCAGTCGACCAGATGCGCGCACATCCCATCGGCGTGGCCTTGAACGAGGCCCCCAAGTACGTTGCCTCGACCACGCTCACCGCGCCGCGTTGGGAGGACACGACCGTTCTCCGCGGTGACCTCGCGGCGGCCATCAGTGAGCTGAAGGCCAAGCCCGGGGGTGAGCTGCAGGTGCACGGCAGTGGCGTCCTGACCCGGTGGCTGCTGGAGAACGATCTGGTCGACGAGATGACTCTGATCGTGATCCCGGTGATCCTCGGCCAGGGCGCGAGACTGTTCCCGGAGACCGGCCCGGATCTTGCGCTCGACCTGGTCGAGTCGCGGGTCGACTCGAAGGGCGTGACGATCCAGGTCTACCGGCCGGTCGGGCGCCCGCGGTATGCAACGGCCTGAAGTCCCGGACCACCGAACCACGCTTTCTCGACACCACAGGAGATGATCTTCAGATGCGGTACCTGGTTTCCGTGATCGATGACAAGAGCAATCCCGGCAGCACGGACAGACAGCCTGCCATCAGCGCATTCAACGAACGACTGATCGCCGAGGGCTACTGGGTTTTCGCGGGCGGACTCGCGGACAGCGACGCGGCCACGGTCATCGACAACCGGGGCGAGCAGGCGGTGTTCAGCGACGGGCCTTTCGTGGAGTCGAAGGAGTACCTCGCCGGCGTCTGGGTGTGGGAGGCCCCGGATCTGGATGTGGCGCTCAAGCTCGCCGCCGAGGCGTCGAAGGTCTGCGATCGGAAGATCGAGGTGCGGCCGTTCCGGTGAGCGACGTCGGGGAGGCGATCACCCGGGCCCACCACGACGAGTGGGCCCTGGTGGTCGCCGCCCTGACCAGGCGCTTCGGTGACCTCGACATCGCCGAGGAGGCAGCGGCCGAGGCGTTCACGACCGCCGTGGAGCGGTGGCCGGCCGACGGCGTGCCGCCCAACCCCGGCGCCTGGCTGACCACCACCGCCGTTCGCAAGGCCATCGACCGGATCCGGCGCGAGAACAAGCGCGACGACAAGCACAAGGAGGCTCAGATGGTGTACGACAACACCCCACCCGAGCCTCTCGGCGCCATCGACGACGACCGGCTGCGGCTGATCTTCACCTGCTGTCACCCGGCGCTGGCGATGGAAGCCCGCCTGGCGTTGACGCTGCGCATGGTCGGCGGTCTGACCGTTCCCGAGATCGCCCGTGCCTTCCTGGTGGCCGAGAGTGCCATGGCGCAGCGGATCACCCGCGCGAAGGCAAAGATCAAGGCGGCGCGCATCCCCTATCGGGTGCCCTCCGCCGAGGATCTCCCGGCCCGCGTCTCCGGCGTGCTCGCCGTCCTCTTTCTCGTCTTCAACGAGGGCTACCTGGCGACCGGCTCCGACACCGATCCGGTACGGCACGACCTGACCGCCGAGGCGATCCGGCTCACTCGCCTGATCCGTGCCCTCCTTCCGGACGACGGCGAGGTGGCCGGGCTGCTGGCGCTGATGCTCCTCTCCGAGGCCCGCCGCACCGCCCGGGTCTCGGCCAGCGGTGAACTGGTCGCGCTCGGCGAGCAGGACCGTGGCGCCTGGGACAAGGCGCTGATCGCCGAGGGCCATCGGCTGGTGCGTGAACGCCTCGCCGCTGCCGCTGCCGGGGTGGCTCCGGGTCGCTACCAGATCCTCGCCGCGATCAACGCCGTGCACACCTCCGCCCGCGACATCCGCGACACCGACTGGTCACAGGTCCTCGCCCTCTACGACCAGCTCGTCCGCCTCGACCCCTCCCCGATCATCACCCTCAACCGCGCCATCGCGGTCGCCGAGCTCGACGGCCCGGACGTGGCACTCGCGGCCGTCGACCGCCTTGAGCACAGGTTGGCCGGATATCACGCCTACCACGCCACCCGCGCCGACCTGCTGCGCCGGCTGGGCCGCGGCCAGGAGTCGCGCGCGGCCTACGACAAGGCCATCGAGCTGGCAGGCAACACCGCCGAAACCGCCTACCTGACCCGCCGCCGCGGCCAACTGCGGTAGCGCCCACGGATCCCGTTCGAAACCCCGCTCGCAGCGGCGGTCGATGGTGTCGTCGAGGCCGGCCGGTAGCCGTCGCTGGTGTCCACGGTGAGGGCCGCCCGTAGTTCCCAAACAAAACAACGCTAAGCAGTTGATCTAGGCCCGCACCTGGGCGATTGGCTCAAGGCGGCGGGCTGCCGTGGAGCTGCTTCGCCGTTTTCCGTGTTCCAATAGGTGGGATGCGAGGTCAGCGCCGGTGTCGGCGGTGGTGCTCGTCGTTCTTGGCGGTGATGCGGGCGGAGGTCTCCTCGCCGAGCCGGACGTAGATGCCGAGCGTGGCGAGGTGCCGGTGGCGGGACTTGGCCTGTAGTTCGGCGGCGCTGCGGCCCTTGGCGGCGAGGTGGGTCAGGCCGCTGTGGCGTAGCTGGTGGAGGGTGTATCCGGTGCCGTGTGGGTCGTGGAGCTTGGATGCCTGTTTGAACAGGTACTCGGCGCGAGGGTAGGACAGTCGGCCGCGGCCGGAGTCCGGGCAGATGTCGCCCAGGGCCGGGGCGCGGCGCCCGGCGGCGGGAGCGCGCCGGTCGGCGAGGAACACCGGCCCGGTGGTGCGCCCGGCCAGCAGCCGGGGCAGGAGCCGGACGGTGGGGGATTCCCAGTGCACGTAGGCGCGGTCGCCGCCCTCAAGTGTGTCTACCTCGCGGTGATGAGCCTGGACCCGACCGGGCAGGGCCGTCGGCGATGGACCATGCGCTGGAAACCCGCCCTGAACGCCTTCGAGATGGCCTTCGAAGGACGCCTGTCCGCAGGCCGAAAGTAACCCTCAACAACCCGGGTTACACCGTTCGTTTGACAGACCCGGGCGGCCGGTTTCGCGCGTAGCCAGATGAGGATGTCGGCGATCTGCACGGTGGTCCGGTAGCGGCAGGCGAGCTTGTCGTACCTGGTGGCCACGGCGCGGAACTGCTTGCGCCGGTTCATCAGCCGTTCGATGGTGTTGCGCTGCCGGTAACTGCGGGCGGAAGGTGGGTGGACGGCCACCAGTTGCCCTACTTGGTCAGCACACGCGGGCGAACCAGGTCCGGTCGTCGATGGTGCGCCGCAGGAAGCCGTTGTCGAGGATGGCGTGCTCGTTCCGCCAGTGCGTTGACGGGGCCAGCAGCCCGGCGCGCCGTCCCGACGCGGCATCGACCAGTGCGACGGCGACGAGTTCGTTGTCCCGTACGACATCTAGCGCCACGGTGCTGTCACGCGTGAACATCGCACCGCCCAACTGCAGATCCTCGTCGTCGAGCAGCTCGATGCCGCTGGCGACCCACCGGTAGGTAACCTCCGGCGCCTGCCATGCGAACGCGGTGATGGTCCCATCGTTGTCGAGCGCAAACAGCTCATGCTCGCTGAGCCCGATGCCGTTGACGCATTCGCCGGGGATGTGCCGCGCGTACACCTGGCCGGCGTCCGCACCGTGCACCCGCAGCCGGCTGTCGCGGACCTCGGCGACGGCGAGGACCTGCGGATCGTCACCAACGTTCGCGGCGAAGCCCACCGCCGACGAGGCGTGCGTAACCTCGGCACCCTCACCCCATCCGGCCAACGGGTCCACGTCCAGATGCAGGGGCCCGCTGGTATCAAGCCGGTCGAGCGTGACCGCATCGTGCAGGTGCAGTCGGGCCGGCTCACCCGCCACGCCGAGCAGCAGGTGTGCACCGCTGGCGGTGTAGGCGAGCCAGTCGCAGGCCTCGACGGGGACGGCGCGCTCCCGTTCACCATGGCGCCACACCTCGAGTTCCCAATGTTCGGACAGCACCGCGATCGACGTTCCGCTGGGATGGACCGTGAGGTGGCGCGGCGGCGGCATGGGTTGCGACACGACCTCGGTCAATTCGCGGGCCAGGTCCTGCACGGTCAACACGCCACCGGCTAGTGTGGCGACGTGCCGTCCCAGCGGATCGGTCGCCACAAAAACACCCGGCGCTGAGCCCGCCTCAACGATCACTCCGTCCATCTCGCCAAGATATCCATGCCAAGCGCTTTCGTCAGCCATGAACAGCCAGTACGCCCGACGTGACTGATCAGGTGGTCGTTCCGGTTGCGGGTAGCCAGGGACGGCCGGTGGCGAGTTCGGTGAGGGCGTGCATGATGTTGCGGCCGTGCGCGGC
>NZ_JBFAAF010000029.1:0-91016 GCF_040639595.1 Micromonospora sp. NPDC023814 | reverse complement strand
GGCGTGTTGGGCAGTGTCACGATGATCCTCTTCCTGTCTCCCAGCAAGCCTAGCTTCACCGGGGAGGCTGCCTCATCTCAGCCTGGCAGACAGGGCGCGGTCGGTCAGCTGCGACTGGACCCGCAGAACCGGATCATCCACCAGCCACCACCTCCCTGCGAGCGGATGCCGCCGCCCAGGGGGAGAGACCCGAGAGCAGGCAGGGTCTGTCGCAGGACAAGCCGTCAGCGCTGACAGACGGGCTGACCTGCAGTGTGAGAGGAAACAGGGGGTCCGTTCGGGGGTCCGGCTGAAGACTGACGTCAACGCTGACGCCAAGCCCGACCCCCGAACGGGGATCAAGCCGGAAGTCGTCACTGCCAATGCCTACGGCGGTAGTGGAGGGTGTCGGCGAAAGCACGAGAACTCCTTAGTTGAGGTGTGGATGTGGTGCTGGTGGCGTGGTCGGGTCACCACAGCGCCGCCGGAGCGGAAAGGGCCCGGTGAGAGGCATCCCGGCACCGCCCCTGCCGTGGTCGCCGTCAGCGGCGCATGACTGCCCGCCGCCGGGAGCAGCAGCGAGACGAATGGACTTGGGGCAACCGCGCGGAGGTAGCCGTTGGCGGGGTGGGGGCTAGCCTCTGGGTCATGTCCGCCCCTGCGCCGCGTCCGTTGCTGTTCCTTGACGTGGACGGCACGCTCATCCCGTTCGGAACAGTCACGACGGCTGGGCCGGGCATGTCGCATGGCCACACCGAGGCACCGGCCCTACCAGCCGACGCCCATCCCCTGCTGCACAAGGTCGATCCGGAACACGGCCGCTGGCTGAAGGCCCTGCCATGTGATCGTGTGGGCGTCGACCTGGATGAGCGACGCGAACGACGTGCTCGCGCCGCTGCTCGGGCTGCCGACCCTGCCAGTCGTGGACTGGCCCGACTCTGACGAGGTGGGCGTCCTGCACTGGAAGACCCGTGGGCTGGTCGAGTGGGCGCAGGGACGGCCCTTCGTTTGGGTCGACGACGAGATCTCCCACGCCGATCAGGAGTGGGTGTCGACTCATTACCACGGTCCGGCCCTGCTGCATCGGGTCGATCCACGTCGCGGGCTGACCGAACGGGACTTCACTGTCATCGAGAGCTGGCTCATGCAGGCGCGGTAGGGCGAGCTCCATGCCGTCGCAGTCGCCGCGCTTGACGGGCTGTCTGGCCACTCGGAACCGACGTTGGCGAACGGTGCGCCGGAACGGCGACACCGGTAGCCGGCTGGGCTGTTCTACGGGGACGGAACGTTCGGAAGCAGGTCGTCGTCGCGGCTGGTCTGGGGCAGCCCGGCAGCATCCGCGATGGCCTCGACGACCTCGTCCAGTCCCGTGGTCTCGGGTAGGACGAGTTCGTCGGGCCAGCCCAGGACGTCGTGAGCGGCGTACCAGCCGCTCATATGCTCGGCGGTGAACTCAGTGGCCTGCGGGCGGGTGAGATGCCGGCGCAGGGTCTCGGCCAGGGACACGTCGAGGTAGCAGAACAGGGACCGCCCTCGGTGGCCGTCCCGCAGTGAGGTCAGCATGCTTCGGTAGCGGCTGCTGTGCATGATGCCTTCCAACACCACGTGGTAGCCGTGGTCCAGCGCGAACCGGACGGTCTGCCCGATCAACGCCGGTGCCGCGCCGCCGGGCCGGTCCCGCTCGCGCAGCAGGATGCGGCGCAGGTAATCCTGCTCGACAAGGGCGCAGCCCCGGCCGTGCCGGCGTCGTAGCTCGCGGGCGATGCTGCTCTTGCCCGAGCCGGAGTTGCCCCGGATGCAGACGAGGATCGTGTCCGGGCTGCCAGTGGGTTCAGCGAGCACGATGCCTCCTCGGCTCAGTTGCTGCGGACGGTGAGGTCGAGGGCGGCGACCGTCAGCTGGGTGAGGTCAGGAAGTTGGTCCTCGCCGAGGGTGACGCCGTGCAGGTTGTCCAGCGGCGTCTTGAGGCCGTGCAGCCGGCTGCCCCGCAGGTCGGTGCCGTCGAGGTGGCAGGAGTCCAGTTCCAGGCCCGCGAGGTCACATGACCGCAGCGCGACGCGAGGTAGCCGGCAGGAAGACCACGCGCCGTTGGTAAGGGTGCAATCGTTGAACGCGACCGAGCCGGCGGCGGTGACGCGGTGGAGGGTGGCGTAGTCGAAGCGGCAGTCGTCGAACAGGACGTCCTTGAGGCGTACGTCGGTGAGTCTGGTGCCGGTGAACCGGGAGCCGGTGATCGCGCAGCGTTCGATGGTAATGCCGGTCAGGGTCGCGCCAGAGAAATCGGTGCGGGTGATCTCGCAGCCGTAGAGGCTGCCGGCTTCCCAGGTGCTCTCGCTCAGGTCCACGCCGGTGATCAGGCTGCTGCGGATGCGGGCGTCCGCAAGGTGCGAGCCGTGCCACGCTGCGCCCTCGACGAGGGCCTCGGTGAGGCCGCCGTCCAGGTCCGTCGTGGTGTGGAGGTCGTCCGGTTCGAGGTCCGGCAGCAGGACCTTCACGTCGCCGATCGTGGTGGTGCGCATGTGTCCTCAACCTGTGTTGGTGCGGGGTGGGCACGCCACCCCGCGCGTCCCGTGGCGGGGGCTACTTCTTCTTGTTCCAGTTGTCCCAGCCGGGTCGGCTGTCGAACTTTCCGCGGTTGTCCCAGGTGGGGCGGTTGTCGAACTTCGCCGCGTCGATCGACGCTACCGACCGCTCCGGGTCGACGCCGAGGCGGGCGAGTTGCTCGGGTGCGGCGTTGACGAGGACCGCGAGGGCGTTGGTCATGGGGCTCCTCCTAAAGGGGTGAGGTGGTCCGCGGCGGCGCGGACGAGGGCCTGTCGGGTGGTTCGGCAGTAGGTCGTTTCTCGGGCGGTGAATGTCGCGTGCTCGAAGTAGCGGTTGCCGGCCTGGGCGCCACGGCAGAAGTCATAGAAGGCGCAGTGGGCGGCGCAGCCGTTGAGGGCGGTGACGAACTCGGCGACGTAGTCCAGGTCGCCGGCACGGGCGAGCATGGCGGTTATCGGCTGATGGAGGACGTTGCCGGCGATGAAGTCGCCGTATCGCGGCTCGGTGATGCCGAGCAGCTCCGGTGACAGCAGCACCACCTGCCCATCCCAAGAGACGGTCGGGATCGGCTCGTACGGCGCGTGGTCGACGCGCCCAGCGCGGGTGGCGGCTAGATAGTCGGCCAGCCGGTCCACGTCGCGGATCCGCAGCGGGCTGCCGCCGACGCGACGTGCGATGAGGCGCTGCCAGAACCGGTACGCGGCATCCTCCGACACCGGTGCCCGGTCGGCGCCCTCCTGCTCTTCGATGTTGAAGCCCACCGACTCGCAGCCGGGAAGGCTGGTGAAGAAGTCGACGAGGGCTTCCGCGTGGTCGATGGTTTCCAGGGTGACCACACAGATCACCGAGTACCTCAGCCCTGCGTCGGCCAGGGTCTGCATGCCACGCAGGGTCCGGGCGTCCGTCGGGTTGGCGGCCCGGTCGAGGCGGTTACGGTTCAACGCGCCCGGTCCGTCGATGCTGACCCCGACCTCGAACCCGTAGGTGGTGAACAGCTCGCACCACTGGCGGTTGATCAGCGTGCCGTTGGTCTGAATCTCGTGACGCACCATCCCCGCGCTCCGCAGCTCCTCGAAGGGGGCCAGCAGGCCCCGGAACAGCCCTATGGGTGTGGCGGTGGGTTCACCCCCGTGCCACACGACACTCACGGGATGACCGCTGTTCTGCTGGGCGATCGACTCGGCACAGGCCCGCGCGACCGCGCCGCTCATCAGGCGGAGGGATCTCCGGTCGGGCAGGTAGCAGTAGGTGCAGTCGAGGTTGCAGAAGCTCGTTGGCTGCACGACCAGGGTGTGGAAGCTGCCGGCGATCGCCGGCTGGCCTGTGGCGTTGATGAGGCCGATGCCGTTCACGAGGTGGCCCCCTCGATGCTGACGGCCGTGGTGGTACTGACGCGGTAGGCGTGGGTGTGGCGGGCAGGCCAGCCGAGGAACCGGTCGAACATGTCGGCAGCGCTGCCCGTGACGCTCGGGTTGAGCCGGTGCAGGTCGTCGATCGCGTCGTGCAGGCAGCCGGCCAGGTAGAGGAACAGGCTCACCGGCACTTCTCGGTACTCGGCCAGGAGCGCGAGCTTCGCTGCGCCGCAGGGCCACGGCTGCCCGCATCGGCGGCACAGCCACAGCGGGCGCATCGGCAGATGTTCCACCTCGGCGGGCGCGCGCCGGTTCGCCGCGAGACGGCGCTGCTGGCCAGTCACCGGCGACCGCCCTCGCGGGCTTGCTGCGCGAACAGCCGACGCCACACGAAGGTGAGCAGCGGCGGGTCAGCGGGCCACACCTGCCCCGGCGAGGCCGTCCACCTGGGCTCGGGGCGCCGGGACTGGCCGGCCATGGCGTTACGCGAGACGTACACCGTCATGCCACCACCCCCACCAGGGACGATGAGCGGCGGGCTCGCCGGGGGAAGGGCGAGCCCGCCGCCGCATCACGGCGGCTGGGAGCAGACCGCCGATCACCCACCCGCGCAGCCCTGATGGCGGTACGCAGGCGGGGAAAGCGCCGAGACAGTTCGCTCCCGGACGGGCCGAGCCAGCGGCCCATGCCGTGGTGTGGTGCGCCGCTCATCGATCCCTCCATCTGCAGCTCCCTGTCAGTCATCCCTGACACCGGCATCGACACACGCCGGTAATTGGGGGTGAACTGAACGTAGGATCGGTCCGTCCGGAGGACCGGGAAAATCCGTACCGGGTCCGGCGGCCTTCAGCGGGCAGGGTGATGGTGTGCGAGGGATGACGGACGACATGACGATCGGCCAGCGCGTCGCTTTCTACCGGCGTCGGCGAGGGCTCTCCCAGGAGGTGCTGGCCGGTCTGGTCGGCAAGACGCAAGAGTGGTTACGCAAGGTCGAGACGAACCGGGCCGACCTGGACCGGCTGTCGGTCATACGCGCGATCGCCAAGGCCCTCGACGTGTCCCTCGGCGACCTGATCGGTGCACCGAGCCTGTTCGAGTGGTCGGACGACTCAGGGCGCGAGACGATCCCGGCCTTGCGGGCCGCGCTTCACGACTATCGTCACCTCGCGCCAGCGCTGGCCCGCACGGGGGACGTCGAGGCTCCTGCCTTGCGCGAGATCGAGAACGATGTCGCCGAGATCTGGACCGCCTACCAGCACTCGCGGTACGGCACCCTCGCCCGCCGGCTGCCCTACCTCATCCACGACTGCCTCACCGCCACCGAGGCGTACGACGGAGACGACGGCCAGCGCGCGCATGCGATGACCGCCTACGCGCACCAGCTCGCCGCGTTGTTCCTCACCAAGCTGGGCGAAGGTGACCTCGCGTGGACCGCCGCCAGCCGAGGGCTGGCCGCCGCCAACGCCAGCCACGATCACGTCGTCATTGGCTCACTCAGCCGCTCCGCCGCGCACTCGCTGGCGTCCATCGGTGAGTACGCCCAAGCCCGAGGCCTCGCCGCCACGGCGGCACAGTTCCTGGAATTACGGCTAGTCAAGCCGACTCCGCAGCTGCTGTCGGTCTACGGCAGCCTGCACCTGGTCTGCGCGCTGGCCGCCGCTCGAGACGACGACCGCGCCTCGGCCGACACCCACATCGCCGAGGCCGATGCCGCCGCACGGCGACTCGGTGCCGATGGCAACCACGTGTGGACCGCGTTCGGCCCGACCAACGTGTCGATCCACAAGACGACCGTGGCGATGGAACTCGGCGACGTGCAACGCGCCATCGCCATCGGCGCCCCACTCGACACCAGCACCGTGCCCGTCGAGCGGCAGGTTCGGCACGCCATCGAAACCGCCCGAGCCCTTGCCCGGTGGAACCGCATCGACGACGCGCTCGCGGCGCTTCTGGACGCCGAGGTCATCGGCCCCGACCAGGTGCGCTACCACCGGCTCTCCCGCGACCTTGTCCGGGACATCCTCACTCGCCCCCGGCCACCTCGACTGGCCGTCGAACTCAGCGACCGGATGGGTGTCCGGTCGGGAGGGCCGCGCTGGTAGCTGGGCTCAGATCAGCCGGCTCGTGTAGCCAGCCGCCACCAAGCGCTCGAAGGCCTCCCGTACCTCGTCCGGCATCTCCTGCGGGATCGCGAACCCGCGCTCGGCGTACACCTCGATCCGCTGCGTATCGCCGACCAGCATGTCCACCACCCGCCGCGGGTCGCCGATGCTGCTCACGTAGTCGTCCAGTTCAAGTGGGTTCGACGCGCACACCACATCGACCTCCGGCCACATCAGCCTGCAGGTGGCGTAGGCCCGACGCTGTTGGTAGGGCCGCGACATGATCAGCACCGACTTCACCGGGATCCGGTGTTCGGTCAGGAGCTGACGCGAGTACTCCAGGTTCTGGGCGGTGTTCGTGGCACGCGGCTCCACGAGAATCGCTTCCGCAGGTACGCCCTGCTCGATGGCGTACTCGCGGTAGTGCACTGCTTCTCCACGCGGGAACCGCTCGACGGTCGTCGGGGCGTTCGCGCCCGTGAACACGATCCTTGGGAACAGGCCCTCGTGAAACAAACGCGTCGCGATGACAGCCACGCCAAGGTCATGACTGCCCAACCCGATCCCCACGTCGCACGGGCGCAACTCGTGACGCATGTCGTGGTAGCGCCAGAGCGTCTCCACGTCCGCCCGGATAGCGTCGGGAATCGCCTCGGCATGTGCCGCCGCACGCCGGTTCATCACCACCTACCGGAGAGGGCCGTCATCGGGGCCCCCGTCGGACCTGCCCAGGGCCGCCAATCCCGCCCTCGCCACCTCCAGAGGAACGACAGCGGCCACGGGCTCGTCCCGCTCGCTCAGGTAGACAATCTGGCCCTCACGCACGCTCCGCAGTAGTTCAGGTAGCACAGCCGACAGCGGAAGGTCGTCAGGCGTGGCGTAAGTCCGGTCCGCGCTGGGTTCCCTCATGCCGCCAGCGTAGGGGTAGCAGCGCAGCACGACGCCGCTGACTCCAGCACCACGCCGCCGGCCTCGTCACGATCAGGAGGTTTGGGATCGTGACGTGGTTCGGTCAGGTTCCGACCTCGATGAGGCGGTGCCTGCCAGTCTCGCCCGGCACCCGCCATACCTGCTCGTCCGGCCAGTGGCGATACAACAACTGCCGGGTGGTCGTGGCGACAATGTTCCACAGCGGCTCGCAGAGCAGATCGGCCTGTAGTCGTTCCTCCCGCTCGACGTCCTGAGCGATCAGGAGAACCGCCCCGACCGGCACCAGCCGGTCCGCGCGGCGGTAGCCGGCGAGCAGGCCACCCAGCCCTGACGTCGGCCGCTCGTGCTCGGCAACAACGTCGCCGATCGGGCCACGGTCGACGTGGACCAGGAACCGCAGGCACCGCCCGTCCTGCAGCCAGACGCCGTAGCCGTCGGCCCGCAACTGCGCCAGGTCGTGCTGGCGCAACCACGACGAGGTCTCCATCGTCGCCAGCCACTGGAACAGCTCGCACCGCCCCGGGTTGCGCCGCGACACCTCCACCAGCGGCAGGAAAAGCAGGGCATCCGCCACACCGGAGGACCGCTGACCCAACCGCAACGGAACTGGTTGCCCCGACGCCGTCAAGGCACGCTGGAGCACCTCGGTCCCTTCGGCCGTGACTCCGTACCACCAGGTATGGGTCCGGTCCTCCGGCGAGCGCTCGCGGCGCACCAGTCCCGCCTCGTGCAGCCATACGAGTTCCCGGTGAGCGGTCAGCCGCGACACCGCACAGACAAGCGCCACGTCCAGCGTCGACGCGGCACCATGCTGCGCCAGGTACGACAGGATCCGCCACCGCCGCGGAGACAACCGCCGCGTGGCACCCTGGTTAACCATCCCCCGATGATCCCTCCGCGCACCGGCAGTCCGACATCCTGTTTCCCACAGCCGTAACAGAGAGTGGTCAATGCCCCGGCCGGAGGATCGGAAGCCGGGACCGCCGTGAGCGGAGACAACGCCCGCCGTGGGCCATTGAGCGAGGCGTCGGCGGGCCCTGCGAGCACCCACATACCCAAACCGTGGTTTTGGGGCCGATTTTGGAGATCACTGTTCAGTGAATCAGCCAAAGAGCTGAGGACAGAAGAAGCGAAGCAGTCAAACCGGGCAGCCCATAGTTGATCTTCACGGAGAGTACCGCACCGGGCACCGATCTCCAGAAATGCCAGACACGCGCCTTCCCGGCCCCGGCGATGGCGCGCCACTCGCCGAGTCGGCGGTTACTAATAGTGATAAGCCAGATGAGTTCTGCGCGCCGGCGTTCGGCTGCGAGGCTGCCCCTCGCCCCCTGCCGGCTAGCGCTCGCTCCACTCAGATGTGAGACTGTCTATGTAACTAAATGTGCCTGGGCAGCTGCATTTAGCGATGTGGGTGGTTCCGTTGGAACAGCTCCCGTTGTGGGGACCGAGCACCGACGAAGATCCGAGACCGAAGCCATTTCTGGCACGACCAGCAAAGCTGCGCCTCTTGATCACAGTGAAGGCGGCACCCAACCCCTCCGCGCGGTACGGGGAGACGGTCTGCGTCGGGGCACTGGGCATGGACCCACCCTGGACGGGCTGGATTCGCCTCTACCCGGTCCACTATCGGGACCTCGACGACGACGGCAAGTTCCACAAGTACGACATCATCCACGTCGACGCACTGCCAGCCAGGCAAGACCAGCGACGCGAGAGCTGGAAGCCGATCGTGGACACCATCACCACCGAGCGGCACCTCGCCAGTCGGCAGTCGCGTCGAAACCTCCTCGATCCACTCGTCGAAGACTCCATGTGCCGGCTCAACGAACAGGCCCGCGACGACCCGAGCGCACGATCGATCGCGCTGATTCGCGTGGCCGACATCTCGGCTCTGCAGGTCAAGCGACATCCCGGCTGGTCGGCGGAGGATCGCAGGAAGATCACTGGCTACCTCAACCAGCTCGACCTACTGGAACCGGCCAAACGCAGCCCGCTGCAAGCACCACGCTTCACCGGCGCCTACCGCTACCGCTGCGCGGACCGTCATTGCCGCGGTCACCGGCAGACACTCTGGGACTGGGAGTTCGTCGCCCTACAACGTCGCCTGGGCCAGCTCACCGACCCGGAGGCCGAGGAGCAGCTGAGAAACAAGTTCCTCACCCAGCTCTGCGCCGCCGACCGCGACGTCGCCTTCTACGTAGGCAACCAAGCGGCAAGACCTCAGTCCTTCAGCATCGGCGGCGTCTACGCACCGAGACGGCCCACCGCCCGGTACCGGCTGCACGTCAACCAATGACGTCGGCCAGCACGTCGGCATGGCACGCATCCTCGACCCGACACCAGCACGCCAACTGCTTCCCCGTGAGTTCCCGACGCGCCCGGTCAACAAGGGCCGGCTGCCCCACAAGCCACTGCCGATAGAGGCGTAACGCCTCCGCCCGATCATGCTTCCGCAGGCTAAACGGATTGGCCCAAGGAGAACGCCGCAACCCGAACCCCTGCCGCCCCACGTACACGGCACCCGGCGGCACCACCGGGTGATAGAGATCCCCCTGCACACGAACCCGAGGCTGTCCCCCCACGCCGCCAGCGTAATCGCCAATGATCGGCCCCGAGTGGATGCTCGAAGGAAGCGCGTCGACGCCCGGACTGGCGGATGCCCCAATGACCCCGAAGGCCCGATGCGGGCTGGCCACCTCAGAGATGACCATGAGCGCAGGCGTCCACGGAACAACCACATGTCCCCGCAACGCCGGCCCGGTCCAACGGCTCCCGAGCACCCATCGAGCGACCGCCCGCCAACCACGTACACGAAAAAGGCCCCAACCCGGTGTGAACCACCAGGCCAGGGCCTTGATCGTTGGTGCGCCGCCAGGGACTCGAACCCCGAACCCGCGGATTAAGAGTCCGCTGCTCTGCCAGTTGAGCTAGCGGCGCTCGCTGGCAACGGGGAGAACATTAGCACGCCCTCCGAGCCGGGTTCCAACCCGATCCCCGGCTCCCCCCTTCGGTCGAGCTTAAGGGGCATCCAAGGGCAAAACCACCAGGCGTACGACGACAGGGGCCTGAGGAGCGGGGTCCATGCGGCACGATGTGCGCCAGGTACGCGAGAACAGAGGTGGGGATGGGCAGGTTCGCGCGGGCCGGGGCGATGGTGGGCGCCCTCGGTCTGATGGCGTCGCTGGCACTGACAGCCTGCGGCGACGAGCAGAAGAAGGCGGAGTTCGTGGGCGGCACCACGCCGGCCACCGCGAGCGCGGCGGCCGATCCCGCCACTCCGGCGGCGCCGAACGGTCCGCCGCTGGCGCTGAGCCCGGCCGACGGGGCGAAGAACAAGCCGGTCAGCTCCGAGATCAGCGCGGAGCTGCCCGACGGCGGCAAGGTGTCCGGCGTCACGCTGACCGCGGCAGACGGCAAGCAGGTCGAGGGGCGGCTCCGTGCCGACGGCTCGTCCTGGGTGCCGTCGAAGCCGCTGAAGTACGGCACCCGCTACACGGCCACGGTCACCGCCACCGGCGCCGACGGCGGGACCAGCCAGGGCACCAGCACCTTCACGACGATGGCGAAGCCCAAGTCCATGATCAGCTCGGGCCTGTACCTCTTCGACGACAAGACGTACGGCGTGGCGATGCCGGTGGTCACCGAGTTCCACCCGGGCATCCCGAAGAAGGACCGGGCCGCCGTGCAGAAGCGCATGTTCGTGCACACCGACCCGCCGCAGCCGGGCGCCTGGCACTGGGTCGACAACGGCACCCAGGCCTACTACCGCGCGCCGGAGTACTGGAAGCCCGGCACCACTCTCACCGTTCGGATCGCGCTGGCCGGCATCCCGCTGAGCAACGGCCGCTACGGCAACGTCGACCGTACGGCCACCGCGAAGATCGGCCGGGCGTTCGAGATGAAGGTCGACAACGCCACGAAGAAGATGACGGTGTACGAGGACGGCCAGGTGGTCCGCACCCTGCCGGTGAGCCTCGGCAAGAAGAAGACGCCCTCCTCCAGCGGCACGATGGTGGTGATGGAGAAGAAGGAGTCCACCGTCTTCGACACCCGGGACGACCCGGATCCGGAGAACCGCTACGTCACGGAGATCGACTTCGCGCAGCGGCTCACCTGGGGCGGCGAGTACATCCACGCCGCGCCCTGGTCGGAGCACGTGCAGGGCCGGCAGAACGTCTCGCACGGCTGCGTCAACGTCTCGACGGCGAACGCCAGGTGGCTGTTCGAGAAGACGAAGGTCGGCGACCCGATCACCATCAAGGGCACCGAGCGCAAGCTGGCCGCCGGCAACGGCTGGACGGCGTGGAGCGTGAGCTGGTCCGAGTTCGTCAAGGGCAGCGCCCTGCCGGTGCCCGAGGGCGGTGCGGGGCCGGCGTTCTGACGCACCTCCACCCGACGACCCGGCGACCGGTCCGCACCCGCGGGCCGGTCGCCGCGTTCCGGGCCGGGTCGCACCGGCTCCGGTCGTTCGTCACGACCCCCGGCCGCGACATCGCCGACCGAGTTCGCCGCCCCCGGCCGGCCCGCCGCGCCCGTTACCCCGTCACCTCGGGTAACACGAACCCACCTCGCAAGGCCCTCGATTTATCAATATTCGGACAGGTTGCCCGACGTGTTTCGGTTCACCCTGAGGAACGGGTATCTGTCCGGATGCGTCAGTGAGGGACGATGGGCAACCGGGGACCACGACTGTGAGGGAATCATGCGAGCTGTCCAGGACCAGCTGATCCGGCGTGGGGACGACCGGCGGGGCGGACGACGCCGTGGGATCGCGGCGGCGGTGCTCGCCGCGACACTCGCCCTGACCTCCGCCTGCACCGACGGCGGCGGGGGCAAGCCGCCCGGCGGGCAGGACGGCGGCGGCCAGCCCGCCGCGCCGAAGGCCGCGGCCACGATCGTCGAGCCCAAGGCCGACGCGAAGGACGTGCCCGCCTCGACCGGCATCACCTTCACCACGAAGGACGCCCAGGAGACCAGCGTCGAACTCAAGGACTCGGCCGGCGAGGCCGTCGAGGGCAAGCTCGCCGGGGACGGCACGAGCTGGCTGCCCGCCGGCGCGCTGGAGTACGGCGAGACGTACACCGCCACCGTGACCGCGACCGGCGACGACGGCCGGCCCGCCACGGCGACCAGCACCTTCACCACCATGGCGAAGCCCGGCAAGCAGGTCCGGATCACCAGCTTCCTCGGCGACGACCAGGTGGTCGGCGTCGGCATGCCCCTGATCGTCAAGTTCGGCCGGGCCATCCCGGAGGACTACCGCGACGACGTCCAGCGCCGGATGACGGTCACCTCCACGCCGGCCCAGGAGGGCATCTGGCACTGGGTCAGCCCGACGGAGATCCGCTACCGCCCGAAGGAGTTCTGGCAGGCCGGCAGCACCGTCTCCTACCGGGTCCAGGCAGGCGGCCTGCCGCTGGGCGACGGCTGGTACGGCCGGGCGGACCTCACCGTCGACATCAAGATCGGCGCTGCGGTGATCATGACCGTGGACAACAAGACCAAGCGGATGACCGTCAGGAAGAACGGCTCTGTGATCAAGACCATCCCGGTCAGCCTCGGCAAGAAGAGCACCCCCTCGTCGAGCGGCACGATGGTGGTGATCGAGAAGCTGCGCAAGACGGTCTTCGAC
This sequence comes from Micromonospora sp. NPDC023814, assembly GCF_040639595.1. Lineage (NCBI taxonomy): Bacteria > Bacillati > Actinomycetota > Actinomycetes > Micromonosporales > Micromonosporaceae > Micromonospora > Micromonospora sp. NPDC023814. The sequence continues at coordinate 78,477 of NZ_JBFAAF010000029.1, read as the reverse complement.
ACCTTCGAGGAGCTGGGCCCCGAGGAGGGCTACCGCACGAAGATCGACTACGCCCAGCGGCTGACCTGGGGTGGCGAGTTCATCCACGCCGCGCCCTGGTCGGAGGGACAGCAGGGCAGCGTGAACGTCTCGCACGGCTGCGTGAACGTCTCGATGGCCAACGGCGCCTGGCTGTTCGCCAACACCCGGATCGGCGACCCGATCACGGTCAAGGGCACCGAGCGCAAGCTGCAGAACGGCAACGGCTGGACGGACTGGAACATGAGCTGGGAGGAGTACGTCAAGGGCAGCGCCCTGCCGTACGAGCCGGCCGGGGCCGACCCGGACGCCAGCGGCGAGCCCGCGCCCAGCCCGACCGCCTGAGCACCGGAAACGTCGAAGGCCCCCTCCGCGAGGAGGGGGCCTTCGTCAACCGGGTGACTGATGGGAATTGAACCCACGACAACCGGGACCACAACCCGGTGCTCTGCCAACTGAGCTACAGCCACCATGCCTTCCACACCCGGTCGATCGCCCCGGGCGGGGTGCGGACCAATAATAGCCCCACCCCCGCCCGCCGCGTCCAGCGGGTTGTCCCGGCCGCCGCTACAGCTGCGCGGCGATCGCCTTGGCGGTCTCCACGTCGGGCCCGGGCAGCGGCACGAAGACGGTCCGCCGGTAGTACTCCAGCTCCCGGATGCTCTCCCGGATGTCGGCCAGCGCCCGGTGCGCGAGCCCCTTCTGCGGCTGACCGAAGTACACCCGCGGATACCAGCGGCGGCACAGCTCCTTGATCGAGGAGACGTCGATCATCCGGTAGTGCAGGTGCGCGTCGAGGCGCGGCATGTCCCGGGCGATGAAGCCCCGGTCGGTGGCGATCGAGTTGCCGCACAGCGGCGCGGTGCGCGGGTCCTTGACGTGGCTGGCGACGTAATCGAGGACCATGTCCTCCGCCTCGGCCAGGGTCACCGTCGAGCGCCGGACCTCCTCGGTCAGCCCCGACTTGCCGTGCATCGTGCGGACGATCTCCGGCATCGCCTCCAGCGCCGCCTCGTCGGCGTGGATCACCACGTCGACACCCTCCCCGAGCACGTTGAGATCGGGATCGGTGACGAGCGCGGCGACCTCGATCAGCTTGTCCCTGCCGAGGTCCAACCCGGTCATCTCACAGTCGATCCAGACGAGAAGATCAGCCACCGGCCCAGACTACGCGCAGCCCCGCCGGCCGCGCGCCCGCGCACCGTGGCGCGACCCGACCGCTAGGGTTTCCCCGTGCCAGCCGAACCCGCCGCACCGCCCGCCGTCACCGACGACGACCCCGGCGGCCGCACGGTCCGTCGGCTCGCCGCCGTGCTGGCGCTGGCCGCCATGCTGCCGGCGCTCTACCTGCCCGGGCTGGTACACGACTTCTTCGACCTGAAGATCTACATGCGGGCGATGGACTGGTGGGCGGCCGGCAACCCGCTCTACGACTACGTCCAGCCCGACCGGGTGCAGGGCGAGCTCTACTTCACCTACCCGCCGTTCAGCGCGCTGCTGCTGCGCCCGTTCGCGTTGCTGCCGCTGGGCGCCACCGTGACGATCTTCACTATCCTGACCGCGCTCGCGGTGGTGGTCACCACCCGCTGGCTGTCGGCGCCGGTGATCGCCCGGCACGGCCTGCCCCGTGTGTTCACCCTCACGGTGGCGGTCCTGCTCGTGCTGGCCGTGGAGAGCACCCGGGAGACGATCACCTTCGGTCAGATCAACATGCTGCTGGTCGTGCTGATCCTGGCCGACCTGCTCTTCGCCGTACCCCGGGCGGCTCGTTGGGCCGGCGTGGGTGTCGGGCTGGCGACGGCGCTCAAGCTCTTCCCGGGCATCTTCATCGTCTACCTGCTGGCTACCCGGCGGTGGCGGGCGGCGGCGGTGGCCAGCGCGACGGCCGCCGCCGCGACCCTGCTCGCCGCGGCGGTCGCGCCGCGTGACTCGTGGCGGTTCTGGACCCACGAGCTGTGGGCGACCGACCGGGTCGGCCGCACCGACTACACCGGCAACCAGTCGCTGTTCGGGCTGCTCAGCCGCATCACCGCCCCGGAGAAGCCGGACCGCCTGCTCTGGCTGCTGCTGGTCGCGGTCGTCGCCGGGTACGGGCTGTGGCGGGCGGCGCGGGCCGCCCGGGCCGGGGACCCGCTCACCGGGCTCGCCCTCACCGGGCTGGTCGGCGCGCTGGTCAGCCCCATCACCTGGACCCACCACATCTACTGGTTCATCCCCGCGGTGGTGGTGCTGGCGGACGCGGCGCTGAGCACAGACCCCGGCACCGGCGAGGGCCTCCGCCGCCGGAACGGGCTGGCCGCGCTCGCCGTCGGCACGACCGCCCTGATCGTGTACGGGGTGGTGACCTTCTACGACTGGGGCGTCGCCCCGGTGCGCACCGACTCGCCGGGCGAGTTCCTGGTGCGCAACACGTACGTGCTGCTGAGCCTGCTGCTGCTGGTGGCGCTGCCGGTCGGGCGCCGGGCCGGGAAGTCGCACCAAATGGACAGTCTTCCCGAGTAGCCCCCTTCACCGCTAATCTGGTCACAACTACCTCAGGTGTCTCTCGGGTAGCACCGATCCCCCGGTGAAAGCGGCCCTCCGCGTCGGCAGCGCGGAGGGCCGCTCGCCGTCCGAACCGCCCGGGCGCGGTCAGCGCGCGGCGTCCGGGGTGGCCGGGGAATCCGGGGCGGCCGGGGCGGCGGGGGAGTCCGGACGGGGCCGGCCCTCCGTCGGGGCCGGTGCGGCCGTCGCCTCGGCAACGGCCGGCGGCCATGCCAGGCTGAGGGTCACGTCGGGCGGGCGGACCGCCGGGTCGCCGCCGGCGAGGTCGGCGAGCGTCGCGGGGCGGCGCGCGGGCACCGGCCCGATGGCGGCCCGGGAGAGCGCGGGGCCGGCGCCGACCGAGGCGAGCTGACGCCCGACGACCCGGGACCGGTCGCTGTCCCGGGTCGGCTGGGCACCCAGCCCGCTGAGCGAGGTCACGCCGAGCCGCCCGGCCAGCACCGGCACCTGGTCCGGTTCGACCACGAAGACCACCTCGCGCGGGCGTACCGGGCGCAACAGGAGCAGCACGGCGAGCACCACCGCCAGCACCCCGCCGGCCAGCAGGCCCGCGGTCGCCGGGGCGGTCCAGCCGGCCCGCAGCCCGGCGCGCAGCTCCAGGGTCAGGTCGGCACGCCCGTCGGGACGCATCACCACCAGGCTCAGCCGCCGGTCGGCCAACTCCTGCGGGGACCACTCCAGCGTGCCGATCCCCTCGCGTACCCAGAAGGGCTGACCGATCGGCGTGACGGCCGGCGCGGCGCCGGCGGCTGGTGTGGAGCCGGTGGGCGGCGTGGTGCCGGCGGACGGCGCGGCGGGTTCCAGCCGGACCGGCAGCGGGCCCCGGGCCAGGGCCACCCGGCGGACCTCGGCGTGCGGCACCGGGTCGAGCCAGCGCCGTACCTCGTCGGCGGGTGCCAGCCCGACGAAGGCCGGGCCGTCGGCCGTGCGGGCGTCCAGCCGGAGGCGGGCCTGCCCGACCCGGGCGAACGGCGCCTCCGCGCGCAGCAGCTCGTCGAGGTCCCGGACGACCACCGCGTGCCCGGGGGTGTGCACGGTCTCGAACCGGGCGCTGAAGGCGCCTGCCGGGTCGGCGTGCCGGGTGAGCATCCCGAGCACCCCGCCGGCGAGCAGCGCCGGAATCCCGATGGTCAGCAGCAGCACTCCGCCGAGCGCCCGCACGAACCGCATTCGCCTCGTCCCCCTCCGTAGCCGGATACCCGGCCGACCTTACCGACGAGGACCGACTGATCAGCGGATATCCACAGCACCGGCCCGGAAAGCCGCCGGCCCGCCGGGTACGCCGACGGGCCGGTGGAGGGTGCGAGAGGGGCTCACGCCTTCGGCGCGGGCTCCCGCCGGCTCCGCGCGAAGGCGAGACCGCCGAGCAGCAGGCCGCCCGCCCCGGCGACCAGGCCGGCGATGCCGAGCCCGGTGGCCAGGCCGACGCCCTCGGCGTCGTCATCGTCGTCGTCGGCCTGCGCCGGGGCGGCGCCGCCGGTGGGGGCGGCCGACGGCGAGGCCGCGGTGAGGGTGAGCACCGGGGCCGGGCTCTCCGGCTCCTCCCCTCCGGGGGTCGGCTCCTCGATCCAGCGCTGCACGTTGCCGTCGGAGTAGGTCTGCAGCGTCTTGAAGACCATCGTGTCGACCTGTGGCAGCGGACCCATCGAGACCGGGAACTCCTGGAACTCGCCGGGCTTGACCCCCGCGTTTCCGGTCGCCGTCCAGGTGAGCTTGGCGACGGCCTCGGTGAGCTGGCTGCCGTGCACCTCGACCGGCGGGTCGACCTTGCGCTTCTCCACCGCCACCGTCCAGCCGGGCACCGGCATGGTCGACACGGAGCCCACCGGCGCGTTCTCGGGCAGCACCACCTCCACCTTGGTCGTGGAGGCGGTGTCGCTCTCGTTCGGCACCCGGAAGGCGAACCGGCCGTAGCCGCCCTGGGTCGCCTCCTGCGGGTTGACCGTGACGTGGGCGGAGGCGGGCGCCGCGAAGCCGAGGACGGCGGTGGCGACGGCGCCGAGCGCCAGGGCGGCTGCGGCGGCTGCGGTACGCCGGTGACGGATCATCTGGGAGCCTTCCTGTTACCTGATCGGCACGGTGGCGGTCACCGTGGCCTGGTCGATGTCGGACGTGCGGACGGTCACGCGCAACTGCCACTCCCCCGCCGCCGGCAGGTTGACCTCGCCGGTGGCGTGGTTGTCGGTCAGCGGCAGCAGCGGGACCTCGATCGGTTCGATCCCGGCCGACGGCAGGGCCGCCGTGGCGCGCCACTCCACCACCGGCTGCGGCCGGTTGTCCTTCGTGTACGCGTAGAAGTGCACGGTGTTGTTGCCCCGCTCGGCCGGGTCCAGCTCCACCTGGAGGGAGTAGATCGGACTGGACAGCGTCGTGGAGAAGTAACCGGGGGAACCGCCGGTCACGTCGGAGCCGGCGGTGCGGGCCGGGGTGGTCTGCACCAGGACGGCGGTCAGGCCGAGCACCACCGCGGTGATCGCCAACTCCGCCCAGACCGCCCGCCGCATCGGCGCCGGCCGGCCCGCCGCCGTGCGCCGGCGCACCAACTGCCGGGAGTACGCGGCCACCGCGACGACCAGTGCGAACAGCCCGAGCTTGCCGAGCAGCAGCCGCCCGTAGGTGGTGTCGACGAGCGCGCCCGGCGTGGCGACCTCGATCAGCGCCTGGACGGTGCCGGCGAGCAGCAGCGCCGAGACGGCCAGCGTCGCCCAGCGCGACCAGATCGGCAGGATCGCGCCCAGTTCCCGCTCGTCGGCCCGGCGCAGCAGGAAGCCGGCGAGCATCACCAGCCCGCCCAGCCAGACGGCCATGCTGCCCAGGTGGATCGTGTCGACGACGACGGAGACCGCCGGGGCGGGCGAGGCCGCCGGGTGCCCGGCCAGCGGCCAGGTCAGCAGGGCCGCCACCCCGAGGATGCCCAGGATCACCAGGTCGGCGCGGCCGACCGGCCCGGCCAGCAGCGGCCGGAGCAGGAACGCCGCCGCGGCCAGCAGGCCCAGCCGCACCAGGTGCGCCGCGCCGAAGGTGCTGCCCAGCACCGCGCCGAGCCCCTCGCCGGTCACGTCGAACACGCCCCCGCCGGCGGTGTAGGGCACCTGGAGCAGGAGGTTCGCCACGGTGGAGAGCACCACTAGGCCGAGCCCGGCCCAGGCCAGCCGCGCCGGGCCCTGCCGGGGCAGCCGCCGGGGCCACAGCGCGGCGAGGACCATCGCCGGGCCGACGAGCAGCAGCAGGCCGGCGTAGCCGACGTACTTGGCGACCTTGACCGCGTTGCCGACCACCGGGTCGGCCCGGCTGTCGTCCCCGGTGTCGACGGGGGGCGTGGAGGGCGCGCCGACGGAGTAGGTGAACGCGCCGGAGACCGGATGGCTGTCGGCGGAGATCACCCGGTAGCTGACCAGGTAGGTGCCGCGCCCCCCGGCCGGGTCGACCTGGATCGTGACCACGCTGCCGGAGAATCTCGGCTCACCCCGGTCGGCGCGGGCGCCGTCCGGCGCGACGACCCGGATCTTGCCCGGCACCTTGCGGACGGACTCGCTGAAGGTCAGCACCACCTCGGCCGGCCCGCTCGACACCACCGCCGAGGCGACCGGGCTGCTGCTCACCAGCACCGCGTGGGCGCTGGCGGGGCCGGCCGGGGCGATCAACAGGGCGACGATGGCGATCAGCAGGCCGGCGGCGGCGGTCAGCCGGGCGAACCGGCGACGGTTGGCGACACTCATGCCGGTCATGCTCGCGGACCCGACCCGCCGGGCGCGAGTCCGATCGCGCGGAACTGCCCGAAGCCCACCGGCCCGCGAGACTTCCTGCTCGGGCGTGCGTGCCCGGGGCGGAGCGTGGTCAGCCATGCCGGGCCCGGAGTGACGTCGACACCGGGCTGCCGGACTCGCCGCTGACCCGGCCCAGCGCCCACAGCAGCCCCGCCTGCACCACGGCGGCCAGGTGGCCGACCTCGTGCACCAGGGCGGTGGTGGAGTTGGCGATGTCGACGGCGCTGGTGCCGGCCAGGCACACCGCCAGCACCAGCGCCACCGGCACGAACGCGCGGGCCCGCTCCGGCCGCCACGCGGCCAGCGCGAAGCCGACCGCCAGCGCCACGTCGAAGGAGGCCATCTCGCGGCTGGTGTGCGGGTCGACGGTCACGCCCAGCCCGGCCAGCAGCACCGGCAGCGCGATCGACAACTGGGCGACGGCGGCGACCGCGACGGCGACCCGCAGCACCTGGCGGCGGGCCCGCCTGGTCGCCTCCGGCGCGCGCCGGACCGCGACCGGGTCGGCGGCGACCGCCGCGAGCACCGAGGCCGTCAGGTCGGGCACCGACACCGCCCGCACCCGGGCCAGCCGGGTCACCTGCTCGGCCCGGGCCAGCCAGGCGCGGCAGCCGGGGCAACGCGCCGTGTGCGCGTCCAGCACCGCCGACGCCGCCTGCGGGTCCTCGCCGTCAAGCCGCGCCGACAGCGCCGTGCGTACGTCGTCGCATGTCATGAGCGGGTAGTCGTTCAACGTGCCGGGAAAGTTCCCGGCGTGGCGCAGGCCATGGAAGGGCCGAAGGACCCTGCCCCCGCCTGCCGTGCCGCGTAACCTGGGTTGTCGTGATCCCCGCCCCGCGCGACACCTCCGCCGTCGGTCCCACCGATGCCGCCGTCGTGCGCGAGTCGGCGACGGGGTGGGCGCTGGCCGCCCGCGACGGGGATCCCGTCGCCCAGGCCGCCTTCGTCCGGCTCACCCAGGCCGAGGTGTGGCGCTTCGCCGCCGCGCTGGTCGACCCGGACAGCGCCGACGACCTGACGCAGGAGACCTACCTGCGGGCGTTCCGGGGGCTGCCGGCGTTCGAGGGGCGGTCCAGCGCGCGGACCTGGCTGCTCGGCATCGCCCGGCGGGCCTGCGCCGACCACCTGCGCACGGTCGTGCGCCGCCGGCGGCTCGACGAGCGGCTCGCGGCCGACGCGGGGGCCGACCGGTCGCACCCCGACCCGTCCGGCCAGCTCGGCGCCGCCGACCTGGTCCGCCGGCTCTCCGTCGAGCGGCGCGGGGCGTTCGTGCTCACCCAGCTGCTCGGCCTGTCGTACGCCGAGGCCGCCGCCGTGGAGGGGGTGCCGGTGGGCACCATCCGCTCCCGGGTGGCCCGGGCCCGCAACGACCTCGTCGAGGCGGTCGGCGACGCCCTCGCCGGATGAGCGGGAACGTGGCCGGGAACTTCCACGACGGACGCGACGTCCAATGATCGTGACCGCCCCCCGTACTCCGGCCGCCCGCTGGCCGGCCGTCCGTCCCTGGCTCGGCGTGGCCGCCCGGCTGGGCCTGGCCGCCGTCTGGCTGATCGCCGGCGGCAGCAAGGTCGGTGACCTGGCCGCCTCCGGTCGCGCCGTCAACGCGTACCAGGTGATGCCGTACGACGTCGCCACGGTGGTCGGCGCGGCGCTGCCCTTCGTGGAGCTGGCGCTGGGCGTGCTACTGCTCCTCGGGCTGGCCACCCGGCTGAGCGCCGCGGTCTCCGCGGCGCTGCTGGTGGTCTTCGTCGCCGGCATCGCCTCGGCCTGGAGCCGGGGCCTGGCGATCGACTGCGGCTGCTTCGGCAGCGGCGGCCAGCTCGCCGAGGGGCAGGCGCCGAGCTATCTCCCGGAGATCCTCCGGGACCTGGGATTCCTGGCACTGGCCGGGTTCCTGCTGATCTGGCCCCGCACGCCCGTCTCCGTGGACGGCTGGCTGACGGGGGACGCACCGGTGGAGGACGAGAATGAGTAGTCGCAAGGGGCAGAAGGTCGCCGCGCGGGTGGTCCGCGAGCAGCTCGCCCGGGAGCAGCGGCGCAAGCGGACGCTCTGGGTCTCCGTGGCCGCCGTCGCCGTCCTGGTGATCGCCGGCCTCATCGGCTGGAGCATCTACTCCAGCCAGCGCTCCGACGACTTCACCCCGCCGACCGGCGCGAACGAGGCCGGCACCGGCGTCGTCGCCGGCTCGGGCCCGGTGACGGTGGACATCTACGAGGACTTCCTCTGCCCGGCCTGCAAGCAGTTCGAGCAGGTCAGCGGCCCGACGATCGACCAGCTCATCAGCGAGGGCAAGGTCCGGGTCGTCTACCACCCGGTGGCCTACCTCAACCGCTTCTCCACCACCCAGTACTCGACCCGCTCCTCGGCGGCCTCCGGCTGCGCGGCGGAGGGCGGCCGGTACCGGGAGTACGCCAAGGCACTGTTCGACCGGCAGCCGCCGGAGGGCGGCGCCGGGCTCAGCGACGACGAGCTGGCGGACATCGCGGCGGGCGCCGGCATCGACCGGGACGGGTTCGCCTCCTGCCTGCGGGAGGGCACCTTCAAGCCGTGGACGGAGCACGTGACCGACGAGGCCAGCAAGGCCGGCATCACCGGCACCCCGACCATCCTGGTCGACGGCCAGGAGGTCGCCGACCGCAGCCCGGAGGGGATCAAGGCGGCGGTGGAGGCGGCCGGCAAGTGATCCGTGACCTGCTGGCCCGCGCCGGCCTGGTGCTCACCGCCGCGCTGGCCGCGACGCTCGCGCTCGCCGGGCCGGCGGCCGCGCACGGGGCGGACGCCCCCGACGGCACCGACTACCGCACCGAGGTGACGGCAGTCACCCCGGCCCGGGCGGGGCTGAGCGTACGGGTGGTGGAGGCGGGCGCCCGGCTGGAGCTGACCAACTCCGGCGACCACGCCGTCGAGGTGGTCGGCTACTCCGGCGAGCCGTACCTGCGGGTGGGTCCCGACGGGGTGTACGAGAACGTCCGCTCCCCCGCGACGTATCTGAACCGGACCATCGCCGGGGACACCCGGCTGCCGGCCGAGGCGGACCCGGCCGCGCCGCCGGACTGGCGGCGGGTCGACGACTCGTCCACGGTGCGCTGGCACGACCAGCGGGCCCTCTGGCGCGAGTCGGCGCCGCCGCCGCAGGTGCGGGCCGCCCCAGACCGGGAGCACCGGGTGCGGGACTGGGTGGTGCCGCTGCGCGCCGGCGCCGAGCCGATGGAGATCCGCGGCACCCTGGACTGGGTGCCGCCGCCGGACGCGTACGCCTGGTGGGTGGTCGCCACGGTCGGGCTGCTCGCGGTGGGCGCGCTGGGGTTGCTGCCGGCCGCGTCGGCGCCGGGCGCGCGGGCGCTGGCCGGGCTCGGCGGGCTGCTGGTGCTCGGCGGGGTGGCCGCGGTGGCGTTCACCGTGGGCCGGGAGCTCGATGCCGGGGCGCGGGGCGTCGGCGGCCTGCTGATCGGCCTGCTCGGCGGGCAGGTGTGGGCGCTGCTGACCGGGCTCGGCGCGATCGCCGCCGGGGTGTACGCGCTGGCCCGACGGCCGGCCGCCGACTTCGCGCTGGCGCTGGCCGGCGCCTGCCTGGCGCTCTTCGCCGGGGTGGCGAACGCCGCGGTCTTCGCCCGCGCCGTCGCCCCCGTCCCGTGGCCGGCGACGGCGGCCCGGATCCTGATCGCCGTCGTCCTGGTCGTCGGAATCGGCGCTGCGGCGGCCGGCGCCCTCCGCCTCCACGCCGCCTCCCGCCGCCCCTCTCCCTCTCCCACCCCCGCCCCCACGGCGCCCCGCCCCTGACAAATCCGCGATCTTGCACTTTCGGCCCCTCCATATGAGAGGAAAGCCCCCTTTTGTCGGGGGCGGCAAGTGCAAGATCGCCGGGGGCAGGGTGGGGGTCAGTGGGGGGTGCGGGCCGTCGGGGTGAAGCCGTACGGGAGCTCCAGGCGGTGACGGGACAGGAGGTCCTGGTCGGCCAGGAGGTCCGGCGTCGCCCCGTCGGCGACGATCCGACCGGCGTCCAGGATCACCGAGCGGTCGCAGAGCTCCAGGGCGTACGGCAGGTCGTGGGTCACCATGAGCAGCGTCACCGGCAGCCCGCGCAGGATCTCGGCCAGCTCGCGGCGGGCCGCCGGGTCGAGGTTCGACGACGGCTCGTCGAGGACCAGGATCTCCGGGTGCATGGCGAGCACGGTGGCCACCGCCACCCGGCGCCGCTGCCCGAAGGAGAGGTGGTGCGGCGCGCGGTCCCGGTGCTCGCCCATCCCCACCGCGGCGAGCGCCTCGTCCACCCGGGCGGCCAGCTCCGCCCCGCGCAACCCCAGGTTGGCCGGCCCGAACGCCACGTCCTCGGCGACCGTGGGCAGGAAGAGCTGGTCGTCCGGGTCCTGGAAGACGATGCCCACCCGGCGGCGCACCTCGGCCAGCGTGGCCCGGTCCTGGCTGACGGTCAGGCCGCCGACGCTCACGCTCCCCTCGGTCGGGGTGAGGATGCCGTTGAGGTGCAGCACCAGGGTGGTCTTCCCGGCGCCGTTGGGGCCGAGCAGCGCCACCCGGTCGCCGCGCGGCACGGTCAGGTCCACCCCGTGCAGGGCGACGTGCCCGTCCGGGTACGCGTACCGGACGCCACGGACGTCCAGCGAGACAGCGGTCTGCACGTCTCCGATCATGTCAGCACGACGGCGGTGGCGGCGATGGTGGCCGCCAGGACCGGCACGGTGGCCGCGACCAGCCACTGCCCGGCCGTCGCCGCGCCCGCGCCCTGCCACACCGCCGGCATCCGGCCGGCGTAGCCGCGCGACAGCATCGCCAGGTAGACCCGCTCGCCGCGTTCGAACGCGCGCAGGAAGAGCGCGCCGATGCCGGCGGCGAAGCCGCGCAGCTGCCACAGGAAGCGCGGGTCGTCGCCGCGGGAGACCCGGGCCACCCGCATCCGGCGGGCCTCGCCGACCAGCACGTCGAGGTAGCGCAGCATGAACGTGGCGATCTGGGTGAGGATCTGCGGGCAGCGCAGCCGGTCCAGGCCGACGATCAGGTCACGGGTCGTCGTGGTCGCGGCCAGCAGGAGCGACGCGAGCACCCCGAGGGTGCCCTTCGCGACGATGTTCCAGGCCCCGAGCAGCCCGTCGGACGACAGGCTGAGGCCGAGCACGTCGACGCGCTCGCCGGCGCCGAGGAACGGCAGGGCGACGGCGAAGAGCACGAACGGCAGCTCGATCAGCGACCGGCCGAGCAGCCAGCCCGGGCCGACCCGGGCCAGCGCGGCGACCGCCGCGACCAGCAGGGCGTACCCGCCGAAGGCCCAGAACGCCTCGCGCGGGGTGGCCACCACGGCGAGGGTGAAGACCACCATCGCCGCGATCTTGGCCTCGGGCGGGAGCCGGTGCACCGGCGAGGCGCCCTCCCGGTACAGCACGTGCGCGTGCCCGGCGCCCATCCCCGGCTAGCCCCGGCCCGTCGCGCCGGTGGTGGCGCGCTCACCGTCGGCCGCCTCGCGGTCGGCCGCCTGGCCGTCCCGCGGGCCGCGGCGGCGGACCAGCCAGAAGGCCCCGCCGGCCACGGCGAAGGTGAGCAGCACGCCGAGGACGCCGGACAGGCCGGTGGAGAGGAAGTCGTTGTCGATCCCCGCGATGCCGTAGTCGGCCAGCGGGCCGCCGATCTCGTGCTCCTTCTCCTGCTGCGCCGGGCAACTGCCGCCGGTGATGTTGTCGTCGGCGTCGAACGTGCAGCCCTCGCGCAGCGACGAGTCCAGCCCGTCGGGGTGCGACGAGGCGAAGTTGCTCACCACCCCGGCGAGCAGCAGGGCCACCAGCAGCCCGCCGACGACGAACCCCCAGGAACGCTTCCTCACCGGACACCTCCGACGGCCGGGACGGTGGGTACGGACGCGGGCCGCAGCCCGCGCAGCGCGTAGACGAGATCGGGCCGGACCTTGGCGACGGTGACCACCGTGGTCGCGGTGATCAGGCCCTCGCCGATGCCGATCAGCAGGTGGGCGCCGGCCATCGTGCCGGCCAGGCCGCCCAGGTTGCCGCCCAGGTCGGTGGTGCCGCCGAGCCAGTACTGGAACACGAAGCCCATCGACGCGACCACCACGCTGACCAGGGCGGAGACGAAGGCGGTCACGCCGAGGCCGGTCGGGGTGCGGGGCAGCACCCGCAGCAGCAGCGCGATCAGCAGGTACGCGGCGGCGGTGCCGATCACCGCCATGTTGGTGATGTTGAGCCCGAGCATCGCGACGCCCCCGTCACCGAAGACGAGCGCCTGCACGACGAGCACCACGGCCACGCAGAGCGCGCCGACCCACGGGCCGACCAGCATCGCGGCGAGCGCGCCGCCGAGCAGGTGGCCGCTGACGCCGGCGGTGAAGATCGGGAAGTTGAGCATCTGCACGGCGAAGATGAAGGCCGCGACGAGACCCGCCATCGGCGCCAGCCGGTCGTCCAGGTCGCGCCGGCCGCGCAGCACGCCGAGGGTCATCGCGGCCACCGCGACGGCCGCGAAGAGCGCGGCGACGGGACCGTCGATGATCCCGTTCGAGATGTGCATCGCCAGCGTTTCCACACGACCTCCCACGCGTCGGCGGTCCGTCCGCGCTCCCGCGGGGTCAGCGTATTTCCCGTACATCGCTGTTGCCAATATCTGGCAACAGCGCATGGCAGCGATCACCGTCCGCCGCACGGACGCCGGGCCGGAGCGCACCGGACGCCGGGCCGGCACGCACCGAGACGCTTGGCCGGTGCCGGTGCCGGTGCCGATGCCGGCGCGTCGCCCGGGGCCGGCGGGCCGGCGCCGGCGGTAGGGTCGTGGCCATGACCGCGCCCGACCGCCTCTCCCCCGGTGACCCCGCGCCCGACTTCAGCCTGCCCACCGACACCGGCGAGACGCTCTCGCTGGCCGACCTGCGCGGCCGCAAGGTCGTGCTGTACGCCTACCCGGCGGCCATGACGCCCGGCTGCACCAAGCAGGCCTGCGACTTCCGCGACTCGCTCGCCTCGCTCCAGGCGGCCGGCTACGAGGTCGTCGGCATCTCGCCGGACAAACCGGAGAAGCTGGCGAAGTTCCGCGAGCGCGACGCCATCACCTTCCCGCTGGTCGCGGACACCGACAAGTCGGTGCTGACCGCGTACGGCGCGTACGGCGAGAAGCAGTCGTACGGCCGGACGGTGACCGGCGTGATCCGCTCGACCTTCGTGATCGACGCCGACGGGAAGATCGAGCGCGCGCTCTACAACGTCAAGGCGACGGGCCACGTCGCCAAGCTGCGCCGCGACCTCGGGCTCGACTGAGGCCGCCCTCGACCGGTCGCGGGGCCCGTCTCGCCGCCCGGCCGGCGAGACGGGCTCGGCACCGTCGTGACCCGACGCTCTAGACTCAGCGGGTCGGCGGGAGTGGCGTAATGGCAGCCGCGGTAGGTTTAGGTCCTATTGTCCGAAAGGACGTGGGGGTTCGAATCCCCCCTCCCGCACCTTCGGGGTCCGCCCCGCCCGTGCCACCGGCTGCGCTGTCGGACGCGTCACGATCGCGGGTCGGCGCGGGCCCCGCGCGGTCAGGATTGCCCGGTGACCCTGCGCTTCGTCCTCGACCCCGAACTGTCCCCCCAGTTGCGCGAGGCGATCGTCGCGCTCTGGGTCGACGTGACCAACGCCGGCGGGGCGGTCGGCTTCGTGCCGCCGGTCACCACCGCCGACGTCCGGCGCACCGCGGACCCGACGTTCGCCGGCATCGCCGAGGGCACGGACCGCCTCCTGCTCGGGTACGCGGGCGACCGCCTCGTCGCCGCGCTGATCTTCTGCGACAACCGGTTCAACCTGAAGGCGCACTGGTGCGTGCTGAAGCGGGTGATGGTCCACCCGGACACCCAGGGCCACGGGTACGGCCTGACGCTGATGCGCGAGGCCGAGCGCCTCGGCCGCGAGCTGGGCCGGGAGGCGCTGCACGTGACGGTCCGGGACGGGCTGGGGCTGGACCGCTTCTACCGGCGGCTCGGTTACCGGGAGGTCGGGCGCCTGCCCGGCGCGCTGCGGGTCGCACCCGGCGACGACCGCGACGAGATCCTCATGTGGCTCGACCTGACCGCCCCGCACGCGCCCGCGCGCTGACCGACCGCTTCGCCCACGCCCGCGCGCCGAGCCGACGGCTCAGCCGCACCCGGTCACCATGCCACGCCGATGCCGTCCCCCGGGTACCAGTGGTTGGCCGGGGTCTCCCGGTAGGCGAGGAACTTCCGGCCGGTGCGCTCGGCGTGCTCGGCGAGGACGTTGGTGGCGGTCACGTTGTCGGTGAGCAGGATCGCGCCCGGCGCGAGCTTGCCCTCGACCGCCTCGAACTCGCGCTTCTCGTGGGCCCGGCTGTGGTCGCTGTCGTGCAGGAAGAGGTCGACCGGCCGGTCCAGCGCGGCGATGGAGGCGATGGAGTCGCCGATCACCAGGTCGACCACCTCGGACCAGGGCGCGGTCCGGGCGAGGTAGCCGGCCTCGGGGTTGATGTCCAGCGAGGTGACCCGGCCGGGGTGCCCCTCGGCAGCGTTGCGCAGCAGCGCGGCGGCCAGGACGCAACTGCCGAGCCCCTTGTCGACGCCGGTCTCCACGACGTGCTGCGGTCGCGTGGCGCGGACGATCGCGTACCAGCCGATCCGGCGGGCATAGCGGACGTGCCGGTCGGCGAGGCCCCGGCGGGCCGCGCCGGCGGTGGCGGACTCGATGTGCCGGCGCAGCACGTCGTCCGACTCGATCTCGCCGAAGTACGCGCGGACCTGCTTGACGGGCACGTCGCAGACCACGCTGACGAACCACGCGAGGTGGTGCCGGCTCAGCTTGGTCAGCTCGTACGTGTAGTTGTGGTGCTCCCGGGAGGTGAGCAGCCACCGGGCCGACGTGCGCAGCACCTTGGCGTCGTGGCGGGCGACCCGGGCCAGGCGCTTGGGGAAGGCCGCGACGGGGGCGAAGGGGGTGCGGGCGATGGCTCGCCGGAGCTTCGTTGCGTCCACGAAAGGGTTCTACCAGGCGAAGGGAAACAGCCGCGGAAAAAGTTTCAACCATGGGCTTGGGCGGCGGGGACACGAGGGCCAGCCGTCTCCGTACCGTTCTGACCGGTAGGAGGAGGGGCCATCCCCGGAGCGGATGAGGGTACGCGCACACTCGCTTGCGTAAGTAGCATCGCGCCATGCCAGGTGCACACCAGTTCGTCGAGCCGGACCCCGTCGCTGACAACGCCGACACCCTGCCGGGAAGGCATGGCAAGCCGCGTCGTCGATGGCGGCGGATCGCCCTCATCAGCCTGCTGGTGGTGGCACTGCTCGGGGGTGCCGGCATGATCGCGGGCGGGCTCTACCTGCGCTCGGTCGAGTCGGACATCGAGCGGGTCGACGCCTTCGCGGACGTTCCGGAGGAGGGCCGCCCGCAGGCGGTGGCCAAGGGCGCCATGAACATCCTGATCCTGGGCAGCGACACCCGCGATCCGGAGAGCACGTCGGGTTCCCGCACTGACACGATCATCCTGGCCCACCTGCCGAAGGACCGGTCGAGCGCCCAGCTCATCTCGATCCCCCGGGACACCTGGGTGGCCGTGCCCCGCGCCAAGGACGGCAACCACGGCGGCCGGGACGCCAAGATCAATGCCGCGTACGCGTGGGGCGGGGTGCCCTTGATGGTGCAGACCGTCGAGAAGTTCACCAGCGTGCGGATCGACCACGTCATGATGGTCGACTTCGCGGGATTCAAGGAGATCATCGACGCGCTGGGCGGCATCGACGTCAACTCGGAGAAGAACTTCACCTCGATCCACCCTCCGTTCCGGACATTCCGCCAGGGCATGCAGCGCATGGACGGTGAGACAGCGCTCGACTACTCACGGCAGCGCAAGCAGTTCCCCGACGGCGACTTCGCCCGCATCCGCCACCAGCAGCAGGTCATCAAGGCGATCCTGGACCGGGCCGTGTCCGGGGGCATCGTGACGAACCCCGGCAGGCTGAACTCGTTCGTGAAGGCGACGTCGAACGCGGTGTCGGTGGACGAGGACATGTCGCTGCTCGGCATGGCGACCGACCTGCGGGGCCTGCGCGGCAGCAACCTCGTCTTCATGACCAGTCCGACGAAGGGCACCGGACGGGTGGGCAGCGAGAGCGTCGTGTTCGCGAACACGGAGAAGGCGAAGTCCTTCTACGACGCCGTGCGGCGTGACGCGGTGCCGGAGATCCTGAGCACCGGAAAGTAGGAGGTCGGACTGACGTACCGGCTCTGGTGAGGCGACTGCCTCGGTCGTATCCTTCGTTCGCCTCGGGTCTGTCATGCACTTGGACGAGGCAGTAAACGGGGGAAGGACCAACCATGTCCAGCCAACAGGCGACGGGCCCGGACGCCACTGCGGCGTGGCTTGATGACTCGCCGGCACGACGCGTGGTGACGACGGTGGCCGACGAGGACGCCGCCGCGACCGCCACGCCGAGGTCGGGTCCGCCAGCAGGTGGGCAGGTGGACGGCGACACGTCGCGTCCGGGTCTCGACGTGACGGCGGTGCTGCCCTATGCCGGCTCCCGCGCGTCCACGCGCACCCGTGGGCTGCGGGCCTGGATGATGACGGCTCCCGTCGATGTCGCGGCCCTGCTGACGCCCTTGCTGCTCACCCAGCAGTACTGGCGCGGGACGTTGGCCATGGCGGCCCTGACCGTGACCGTCTTCGCTGCTGGCGGGCTCTACCGCGCCCGCCGCCACGTGAGCATCCTGGACGAGCTGCCGAGCCTCTGCGGGCGCCTGCTGGCCTGCGCGGCGGTGGTCACCATCATCGCGGCCCTGCGTCACGACTCCGCGGCGTACGTGGGCGGCTTCGCCCGCGGCGTGACCCTCGCGGCCGGGCTGGTCCTCGTCGGGCGCGCCTTCTCCCGGGAGTTCGCGACCATCGCGCGCAAGCGTCGGTGGGTGGAACACAACGCGGTCATCATCGGTAGCGGGCCGATCGCCGTGGAACTCGCCCGCCTCCTCCGGCGCTACCCCCAGTACGGGCTCCGCTTCGTCGGCTGCGTCGATTCCGCGCCCCCGCAGGCGCCGACGGCGCTCCCGCTGATCGGCACCCTGGACCAGCTCGAACAGCTCGTGCGGATCGTCGAGTGCGACGTGCTCATCATCGCGGACCCGAGTTGCCCGGAACTGACGCTGATGGAGTTCCTCCGCCGTCCGGGCAGCGCGAGCTGCGACCTGTGGGCGGTGCCCCGGCTCTGGGGCTCCCGCTCGCACGGCGACCACATCGGCGCGATCCCGATCGTCAAGGTCGGTGACATCACGCTGTCGGGCCCCCGGTGGGCGCTCAAGCGCGCCTCGGACATCGTCTTCGCCGCCACGGCGCTGCTCGTACTGAGCCCGGTGCTCGCGCTCTGCGCGATAGCGACATTCATCGACGGCGGTCGAGGTATCTTCTTCTACCAGGAACGGATCGGCCGCCACGGCAAGCCGTTCCACATCATCAAGTTCCGCTCGATGCGTCCGGTGGACGAACACGAGTCGCAGACGAACTGGTCGATCGCCCACGACCGGCGGGTTGGACCGATCGGGCGCTTCATGCGTCGCACCTCGCTGGACGAACTGCCGCAGCTGTGGAACATCCTGCGCGGCGACATGAGCGTGGTCGGACCGCGGCCGGAGCGGCCGTACTTCGTCGAGAAGTTCTCGGCCGAGTACCCCAGCTACGCGATGCGCCACCGGGTGGCGGTGGGGCTGACCGGGCTGGCACAGGTCAGTGGCCTGCGGGGCGACACCCCGATCTCCGACCGCGCCCGGTTCGACAACTACTACATCGAGAACTGGTCTCTCTGGCTCGACGCCAAAGTGCTGATCCGCACGGTGGCCGAGGTCTTCCGCGGCGGTGGTCGCTGACCGGTTGGTGGGGCCGGTGAACCGCCGGCCAGACCGATCGACGAGTGCTAGCCGCCCGCAACACCCCCTGCTGTCCCCCCTTCTGCGCGCTCGCCGTCGACCGCGCGCCGACCGCTTGGAGAGTCGATGCCGGACGTATCGGTCGTGATCCCGACCACGGGCAGGCCCAGCCTCGCCGAGGCGGTGCTGTCCGCCCGCGCACAGGAGGGGGTGTCCGTACGCATCGTGGTCGTCTGCGACACGGCCGGGATACCCGCGTCCGTGCAGGAACTGCGGGGGCACGTGGACGAGATCGTCTGCACTGGCGGCGGACGACGCGGCTCCCACGCACGCAACCTCGGGGTCGCCCACGCCGCGCCGGGCAGTCACGTGGCGTTCCTCGACGACGACGACGCCTGGCTGCCGACGAAGCTGTCGGTCCAGGTGCCGGTCGTCGACCGGCTGGCCGCCGCCGGCAGGCGGCCCGTCGTGTCGTCCCGGATCCTGCAACGCAAGGCCGGTGCCGCACCGCTGCCGACGGCCGCCCCGGAGACGCTGATCGCCGAGGGCATGCCACCCGAGGACTACCTCTTCCGCCGTCGGCACCTCGGCGTGGGCCGTCAGTCGTTGCCCACGTCGACGCTGCTCACGACCCACGAGCTGGCCACCCTGTGCCCGTGGGACGAGACGCTGCCGCGCCACCAGGACTGGGACTGGCTGGTGCGTGCCGCCCGCATCCCGGGCGCCACGATCGTGCAGGTCGAGGAGGCCACCGCCGTCTACACCGTCGGCAGCCCCGGCTCCATCTCCGCGCGCGCCGACTGGCGGCAGTCGTGGCAGTGGGCCAAGCGGTGGGAAGGGGTGTGGTCGCCGGAGACGTTCTCCGACTTCATCGCCGCGCAGACCCTCCGGTATGCCCTTCAGGCCAGGGACGGCGAAGGCGTACGGGAGATGGTGCGCGCGATCCGGCGGAACTCCGCCCCGTCGGCCCGCAACGCGGTGCTGGCCGCGCTCGGTCTCGTGCCGCGTGCCACCCTGGAGCGCGTGGCAATGCGCAAGTCCCGTGCGTCCGCCAGCTCACTGCCGACCGACGGAGCCCACTGATGCGTCTGCACTTCGTGCTGCCCCAACTGGAGCCCCTCTACGGCATGGAGTTGGCGGCGGCCCTGCTCATCCGTGGTCTCCAGGCGCACGGCGTGGAGGTTTCGGCGACCGTCCTGTCGCGGGGTGTCCCGGCCGGCCTGGAGGACCTCAGCATCGACACTCTCAACCTGGGCTCCAGGATCACCCGGCTGGTGGAGGCCGTCCCGCCGTTGCGGCGACGGTTGCAGGCCCTGCCGGCGGACGTCGAGATCGTCGCGAGCGGGCTGTGGGGAAGCGTCCCGGTGGGCGCGGCGCTGGCCGGCGCCGGGCGGAGCTTCGTCGCGTGGGAGCACTCGCTGCTGCCCGCGCGGTTGCGCATCGATCGCCGGGTGCGGACGCTCGCCCGGATCACCCGGGTCGGCGCGCTGCGCCCCCGGCTCGTCGTCGCGGTCTCCGGGGGTGTCGCGCGGACCGTCCAGCAGCTCGCGCCGGGGCAGCCGGTCGTCACGATCACCAACCCGCTGCCGCCCCGTCCGTTCGTCGCGCCCCGCGAGGTCGTCGACCGTCGGCGCATCCAACTCCTCACCACCGCGGCGTTCCGCCCGTACAAGAACCATTCCTGCGCCCTTTCCGCCCTGGCCCTCCTGCCCGAGAACTACCACTTGACGCTTGCCGGCGACGGCGAGGAGCGGGAGCTGCTCCATACGCAGGCACGTGACCTGGGCCTGGAGGGCCGCGCGACGTTCCTCGGCAGGGTGCCGGGTGTCGGCGGGCTCCTCGCCGAGGCCGACCTGCTGGTGCACCCCTCGCGGGCCGAGACGTTCGGCTTCAGCCTGGTCGAGGCGGCCGAGGCCGGTCTGCCCGTCGCCGCTCTGCCGGTGCCCGCGCTGGACGAGCTGATCCCGGCTCTGGTGCCGGGGGCGCTGGCGGCGGACACCACCCCCTCGGCCCTGGCCGAAACGGTGCTGAGGTTGACGCAGGGCGGCGAGCGCCCCGGCCCCGCCGACTTCGAGAAGGCCTGGCACGCGCGCTGCGCCGCGCTCGATCCCGCCGAGGTCAGCCGCCAGTGGGTGGAGGCGTTGCAGCGGTGACCCTGGCTCAGGGAACGGCCGGCCCGGCGCAGGACCAGGACGACCGCCGACGACGGCCGGGGTCACACCGGCGGAGCTCCGCCATCGGGGGCCGGGGGGACAGCTTCCTCCGCAAGTCCGGCAAGTTCTTCACCGGCACCCTGCTGCGGACCGTCGCGCAGGGCGTGCTCTTCGTCCTCCTCGCGCGGGAGATGCCGATCGGCACCTACGGGCTGTTCGTCGGCGTGACCGCGCTCATCGCCCTGGTGTCGCCGTTCGCGTCGGCCGGCGCGCCGAGCCTGATCTTCCAGAACTACGCCGACTCGCCGGCCGAGTGGCCCCGGCACCTCGCCCGGGGCCTGCTGCTGTCCACGGTCTTCGGCGCAGGCGCGACGGTGCTGGTGACCGCCGCGGGTGTGGCCATCTGGGGCGCCCAGGTGAGCGTGGTCGACGTGGCCTGTCTCGCCTTCGCGGACCTGGTGGCGTGGCGTCTCGTCGAGGTGGTGGCGGCCTCGGTCCAGGCCCGGGGTCGGGTCTTCGTCGCGTCGATCATCCCCGCCGTCCTGCACGTGGCGCGGCTGGCGGGGGCGGTGGCCCTGGGCCTGGCCGGCCCGGACCCGATGACGCTGCATACCTGGGCGGTCACGTCGGCAGCGCTCTCCGCCGTCATCGGCCTGTTGGTGATCGGGTACGGCCTGCGCGGATCGGGTGGGTTCCCGTTCGACAGCCGCGGCGCGTTCGCGCAGGCACGGGCCGGGATGCTCTTCGCCGTCGGCCTGTCGGCCCAGACGGTCTACAACGACCTCGACAAGGTCATGCTGTCGCGGCTGAGCACACCGGAGAGCGCCGCCATCTACGCCGCGGCGTACCGGGTGGTCGACTTCGCGTACACCCCCGGCCGTTCCATGGCGGCGGTCGCCTACCCCAAGTTCTTCGAGGCCGGCCGGGACGGTCCCCGGGCCGCGTTCGCGCTGACCCGACGGCTGCTGCCGCGCTACCTCGGGTTCGCGGTGCCGGCGAGCCTGTCGCTCGTCGCGTTCGCCTGGGTGATGCCGTACGTCTTCGGGACCGAGTTCGCGGCGGCCGAGACGGCGCTCCAGGGGCTGAGCGCGCTGCTCGTGCTGAAGGCGATTCACTACCTCGCGGCCGACACCCTGTCGGGAAGCCGGATGCAGGGCCGTCGTACCGTCTGCCAGATCGTGGTCGGTGTCGTCAACGCGGGGCTGAATGTCTGGCTCATCCCCGCCTACGGCTGGCAGGGCGCCGTGGTCTCCAGCCTGGTGTGTGACGCGCTCCTCGGCATACTGCTGTGGGGCTGCCTCCTCGCCTCGCTCCGCCGGCACCCGGGCGCCCGCGCGGCGACGGACAGTGAAAGGGTCTGAGTTGGTCAGCCTCTTCGGTTTCCTGCTGACGGCGAGTGGTGTCGCGGTGGCCGTCTGGCTGGTACGCGCCCGGCGGCGTGTCGCCGCTTCGTTCGGCGAAGGCGCTGCGGCGGTCGCGCTCATCGGGTTCGCGGTGCTCACGAACGCCGCGCCGGTGCTCGCCGGGGAACGCAGTTCGGCGCTCATCGGGCTGCTGGTGCTCTGCCTGCTGGCGTGGCTGATCGTGTCGGGCCGCCGCAGCCTGCGTGGCCCCGCCGACATCTGGCTCCGGATCTCGCTGCTGATGATCGGCGCGCTGCTCGCCTGGTGCTTCGCCGTCGACAGCCTCGTCGGCGCCGGCCTGTACGGCTCGCGGCTCGCGGCGTACGCGGCCTCCGCGCTGCTGCTGGTCGCCCTGGTCCTGATGTCCCGCCGCACCGCCCTGAACACGCGGGCGCTGGTCTTCATGGGTCTGGCCGTCCTGTCGATCATGACGATCCCGACGCTGTTCACCGGGCAGGCGTGGCGGGCCTGCACCGCCGGAAAGCTGGAGAAGTGCTCGGTAGCGGGGGCCTTGTTCAAGAGCTTCTATGACTCCGAGAACTACGTCGCCATGCTCGCGTCCTTCACGCTGGTCGCCAGCCTGTGTGCGATGCGGCGGCTGGAGCTGCTGGCAACGGTCTCCTTCTGCCTGCTGATCATCGTCGCCACGGGTTCACGCACGAGCTACCTGTCCCTCGCCGCCGCCGGCGTCTGGGTGCTCGGCAGCCTCGTCCTCGAACGGCGGCGGCAGTTCTTCCGGATCAACTTCGCCCTCTGCGTCGCCCTGGTGGTGGCCGCCCTCGCACTGGCCACCTACCTGACCTGGAGCGCGTCGAAGACCACCCTGAGCAACCGCGGCAACATCTGGATGGCCGCCCGCGAGTACATCGCCGGTGCCGAGGCCACCGGCGCCGGCGTGTCGAAGTGGTACTACCTGCGGGACATCGGCGAGGCGCCCACCCACTTCTTCCATTCGGGCTACGTCCTGGTCATCTTCTCCGGCGGTCTGGTGGCGCTGACCCTCTGGGGCCTCTGGGCGGCCACCCTGCTGCACGGGCCCGTCACGGACGGCCGGGCCTTCTCCGCGAAGGCGCCGGTGGTGCTGCTCGTCGTCTACTCGTTCACCGAGGTGGTCTGGAACCCGCTCTCCGTTGACGGGCTGTCGTGGATCTACGTCGCGCTCATGCTGACCACCTCGGCCGCCGCCACGGCGGAGGTCCGCGGTTCCGGGCCCGTGGACGCGGCCGACCGACCGGACGGCCGGTGGGCGGCGCGGCGCCGACTGGCGTCCTAGACAGCCGCCGACCGGCCGCCTGGACCGGCGCCGCGGTAGCGCGGTGCCGTCAGCCTCCGGAGGCGACGGCTGGCGGAGCGCTGCCGGCGATCGGCAGGTTGTGGAAGGTCAGCAACCCGGCGCCGGTGCCGTTGACGATCCACGGTCCCGCCCCGGAGTGGCCCAGGTAGCTCACGCCGGTCGCGCCAGCGGGTGGGCCGGAGAGGGTCAGCACCAGCCGGCCGCCGTCCCGGTACGCAACACCGGTGACGGTGACGGTGCTGCCGTTGATGCGGAAGTCCGCCTGGGCCCCCGGCTGGACCGTGAGCGGGTCGTCGTCGCGCAACTGGACGACCACCTCGGTGCGCTCGGCGTTGCCGAAGGCTGCCGCCCGCGGGTCGGGGGAGGCCACTCCGTCGCCCGGGCCGCCGTACAGGTCATGGGCCAGCACACTGAAGACCCGATCGCCCAGCTCGCGGTAGCCCTGCTCCCACGCGAAGTGGCAGCCCTCGTGGCCGGACAGGCCGTTGGTGGACAGCACCGTCACGCCGAGGGTGTCGCCCATCCGCCGTTGGGCCTCCCGCAGCCGTCCGGTGCTGCTGTCACCGCAGGGCGAGGTACGCACCTGGAAGACGTAGTACCGGCTGCCGCCGGGGATGTCGATACCGATCTCCCGCCGCCAGTCGCCGAGCAGGGCGGTGACGCCAGCCACGTGCCTGGTGGCGTTGTCGTTGTCCGACTCGCCCTGGTACCAGAGCACGGCCCTGACCCGCCCGATCACCCCGGCGGCTGTCAGGCGTTGCCGCAGCCGACCGTAGTTGGTGGCAATGTCGCCGGGGCTGACGTCGTTGCGCTGGAAGAACGAGATGGGCTTCCCGTTCTCGGCGCCGTTGAGGACGGCCACCGGCACCTGGTAGGTGTCCGAGAGCCGGTGGGCCATCCGGATCCCCCACTGGCCGACCGACCCGGGCTGCCGGATCGCCTCGCTGACCGCGTAGTTCCACCCTCGGTCCGACGCCGAGAACGTACGGTCCGCCGTAGACGATCCGTAGCTGCGGACGAAGGCGGATTCCTCCCCCACTGACGATCCCCGGTACTTCGCCGAGACGGCGTTCGACTGGCCCTGGATAACGTAGACGTCACCGGCCACGACGCCGTCCCAGAGGCCAACCCGGCGGCTCAGGCCATCACCCAGCACGTGCAGTTCGAAGCGGTACTCCCGCAGCGCCGCGACGATGCGTCGGCGAAAGGTGAAATCACCGGCGCTGGTCACCGGCAGGGTGTCCTCCCACCCCTCGGCCCCGCTGGTGACCTTCAGTCGTACGGCCCTGACCCGGGCGTCGTGCACCTTGCCGATGACAGGGACCACGGCGCCGCTCTCGGCGTCCCTCGGGTACAACTGCCGGTCGCGGGGATGTTGGTCGAGGGTGAGCACCGACGGTCGCGCGTACACCGTCAGCCGACGCTCGGTGAAGGCGCCTGCGTTGTCGGACAGCGTCCAGTCAGGGTGACCGTCCGGCGCGGTACCGATGCCGACAGACAACGGATTGCTCTTCGAGGTGAACCCGTTGACCGCGAACACCGTCTGCGGCGGGACGGCGGAGGGGCGGGTGGGGGCGACCAGGTGGACCTGGAAGGAGCCGTACCCGATGGCGCCCCGCAGGTCGTCGTCGGCGTCGAAGCGGCCGGCGGAGGCACCCGGTATCTGGCCGGACGCCCCGGCGTTGTACGAGTTGGGCCACATCTCCAGGTAGCCGGGGAGCCCCGTGCCGGCCGGCAGGCCCTCGACGTTGGACGCGATCTCCAGGTCGCTGACCCGCTGCCGGACGATCTGGCCGCGCCGGGTGGGCAGACCCAGGCGACGGGCGTCGGTGGTGAACGGCGCCATCGCCGTCCACACCCACTGCCGGCCGGCCGGGCCCGTCAGCTCCAGGCAGTAGCCGACCCGGTCGAAGCCGCGGGTCACCTCGGTGCGGTCGAACGCGTACGTCGGGTTGCGGTTCGCCCAGTTGACGCGGTCGGGCAGGTCCACCGCCGCGACCGGGACGAAGTCGGCCATGCCGGAGACGTTCGCCGCGCACGTCGTCCCGTCCACCGGGGCGGCCGTCGGCCGGGCCCGGTCGTCGCCGGACGTCGACCACGCCGCAGGCGGCGTCGCCACCGGCGACGAAGGCCACGCGACGACCGCCAGTGCGGAGGCGAGCAGCCCGACCGTCCCCACGGCGATCCAGACCTTCCGGGGTACGGGCCGGAGGCGCTGGAAGGGGGAGAGAGGATCGGACACCCTCGGACCTCCACTGGTCGGGCGGTTCGTCCGGGCAAGGCTATGCGATGCGGGGCGACGGATCGTCCGCGCCCGGGACCTGCGACCGCACCGCGGCCCCCGGCGTGACCCGTCGGGGCCCGTCAGGAGGGCGCGGCGGTCGGCACGGGGCGCGACATGACTGGTCGTCGTTGTCTGCGATGATGCGCGCCATGGCCGCCACCACCTCCACGCCCACGGTGGGCACCCGGTCCGTCGGCATCGACACCCTCCGGATCATCGGTCTCGCGGCCGTCGTCGTCGGTCATGTCTGGATCGACGACACCACGCGGGCCGTCATCTACACCTGGCACGTCCCGTTGTTCTTCATCCTCACCGGCTACTTCTGGTCGGCCGGCCGCCCGATCGGCGGCGAGTTGCGGAAGCGGTGGCAGACCCTCGGTGTGCCGTACCTCGCCTGGCTGGTGATCCTGCTCGCGATGCTCGCGGCCGTGGCGGCGGTGAAGGGTGGCGTGGGATCGGACACCTTCGGCGGAGCGCTGTACGGCGGCACCGCCGCCGTACGGCCGTTCTCGGCGTTCTGGTTCGTCTCCGTGCTGTTCCTGATCGCGGTCGCCTACCGCTGGCTGGAGCGGTTCGGAACGGCCGTCAGCTGGGGGGTGGCCCTGGTGGGGCTGCTGGCCGCCTACCTCGCTCCGAACGTGGTCACGGCCGGGCCCCTCGGTCTGTTCCTCGTCCCGGCCTGCCTGCTGTTCGTGCTCTGCGGTCGCCACCTGCGTCAACTGCGGCCGCGGTTGTCCGCCGGGATGGGCGCCGGCATGGTGTCGGCCGGGGCCGGTCTGGTGCTGATCGGTGCGAGCGGCTCGCTGGACATCAAGGCCGGCGATTTCGGGAAACCGGTCTTCGGTGTGCTGACCGCGACGCTGCTCAGCTGCGGATTCATCCTGCTGGCCGAGGCGCTCGACGAGCGCGTCGGCGTGCCCGCGGCGCGCCTCGTCGGCCGACTCGCCGCGTGCGGCATCGCCGTCGTGCTGAGCCACGCGGCGGTGCTGTGGGTTCTGCGCACGGGCCCGGACGGCGGCTGGGTCGACCTGGCGGCGGCCCTCGTGCTGCCCTGGGCGTTCGCGCTGGCCGTGCTGGGGACGCGCTTCGGTCCGCAACTGACCGGGACGGGCGGACGCCGGCCGTAGGACGGCGATGCCGGGTCGCCGGACCGACCCGGCCGGCCGACGTCCTGGCGTACGCGGCGGGCCCGGCCCTACGCCCGGTTCCCCCGTCGGCTGAACAGCATCGCGATCAGCGCGACGAGCCCGATCACGAGCACGACACCGCTGGCGACGAGCAACGGCACCGCCCAGCCCGGCCGGTCCGACGAGCCACCCTCGCCCCCACCGCTGTCGACGGCCGCCTGACGGTACGCCTGCGCCAACAGGTTGGCCGGGGACTTCTCCGTCACGCCGTCGAAACGGGTGATCGCGGCGGCTTCGTCGCTCGCGAAGTACGCGTCCAGGCCGGAGCGGTAGAGCTTGTCGTGCTCACCGAGGGCGTTCTGCACCCCCGCCGCGTCGAGCAGACCGGTCATCGTGGAAACCGGCACAACCAGGCGGTTGGCCTTGTCGGGCCGGAGGATGTCGTTGTCGAGCAACCCGACGACGCGACCCTGCGGGTCGATCGCGATCCCGCCCCGGGAGTACAGGCCGACGTCCTCGCTGATGCGGTACGCGTTGACCGGTGACTGGGCGTCCACCCCGGTCACCTGCACAGGCTTGGACAGCACCGTGTAGGTGGCGGACCGGAAGCTGGCGTCGGTGGTGCCGTAGCCCAGGACCAGCAACGGGGTCTCCGGGCTGATGGTGGCGGAGGGGTTCAGTTCGGCGGCGGGCAGGTTCTGCTGGTCGAGCTTGACCAGCGCGAGGTTTCCCTCTTCCAGCCCGAGTGCCTGGACGACGGTGCCGGGGATCGCCGGGCTGTCGGTGACGTCTCCCTTGGCGGCGTTCAACTGTCCGAAGAGCTTGACCTCGGGGGCCGTCGTGGCCTCCGTGCCGGTGAAACGGGTTGTCTTCATCCTGGCCCGGGTGTAGGCGGGCACCTCCGCCGCGGCGAGTTCCTTCTCGCTGACGAGGACATTGGCCAGGGCGGAGAGGGCGCCCGCGAGCACAATGTCCTCAGTCGGCTGCACGCACTGACCATTGGTGAGGACGTGTCCGTCGTGGTTGACCACGAACCCGCTGCAGCGCCGGCTGAACGTGACGGGCGCCTCCCGCAGCAGGGCGTTGCTCTGCTTGTTCCTGACATAGCCGGTGAAGATGACCTCCACGAAGACCATGGACGGCGCAGCGGTCGCCAGCGCCCGCTCCTCGGCGCTGTAGAGGGCCGCCTGGGCCCAGGGCTTGAGGCCCGGGTTGACCGGGGTGGCGGTCGGAAAGGCAGTGGAGGCGGCCGTGGGCGGGCTCGCCGGCTCACCCGAGCCGCCGGCCGTGACCGCCCAGGCCCCAACCACGCCGCCCAATGCCGCCACCAGCAGAAGCGCGGCGACGGCGATCCAGCGCCCGGTGCGGCGCGGTGGCGGGCCGGAGGGCTGGATCCGACGGACCGGTGCGGCGAACGGGTCGTGCGGTAGGACCTCGACCGGGCCTCCCTGGGCGGCCTGCGGCTGGGCCGGGCCGGCGGCCGGCGCCGCTGAGGCCACGGTATCGGCCCCGGCGGGCGAGGCGGGCGCGGCCGAGACGGGATGCGGGGCCGCCGACGCCGGCTGGGCGGAGACCGGGCTGGTGTGCATCGCCCACGGCACGTGCGGCAGTCCGGACACCGGATGCGGCGCTCCGGAGACCGGGTGCGGGACTGCGGAGACCTGCTGGGGAGGGGCCGAGACGGGGGGCGCGGCGGCCGGCGCGGGCTCGTACTCGACGCCGAGTGCCCGGAAGAGCTTCTCGGCCCCCGGACCCACCTCGGAGGAGTACGCCACCCAGGGTGAGGCGGCCGAGAAGTCGGCGTACGTGTACGGCACAGCGTTCGGCGCCTGCGCCTCCGCGAGGGAGTCGGCGATCCCCGCGAACGCCTCCCGCCAGCCGGGGGCGGCGGCGACGGCGGCGTCCAGGACGGCCACGGTGACGAGGCGGCCCTGTCCGTCGATGGCAGCCCAGGCCTTTCCGACCGGAGATCCGCCCAACACGTGGGTGAACCTGTAGGGGCCTTCCGGCTGCATGTGCACTCCTCCACTCAACTGCCGTGGGGATAGTACCGAGGCAGGGCCAGTTCTTTCCCTGCCGGTCGCTGGCCCGACAGTCAGCGGGACGGGCGGCTCCCGCAGGACTCCGCGACGGCCGTATTGTCTTGTGAAAGTTTCTATGCATAGAGTCATCGTGTGAATGAAGGAGCTGTCGCGGTGCCCACCGAGCAGGTGCTGGACCTGTTCCAGGGGGTCCGGCTCACGCCGACCCAGCGCCGGATCGCGCACTGCCTGGTGCAGCACGCGCCGACGGCGGCGTACCTGTCGGCGGCCGAGGTGGCCGAGCTGGCGGGGGTCAGCCAGCCGTCGGTGACCCGGTTCGCGGTGGCGCTCGGCCACGACGGCTACCCCGCGCTGCGCCGCCGGCTCCGCGAGCTGACCGCCGGCACGCCGGGCGGCCCCGCCGGCGCGGGCAACGAACTCCAGCAGGCGGTACGCGCCGAGATCGGCAACCTCGACCGGCTCGCCGGGCAGCTCGCCGACCGGGACCGGATCGCCGAGACCGGGAGGCTGCTGGCCGCCAGTCGCCCCCTGCCGGTCCTCGGCCTGCGGGCCGCCGCGCCGCTGGCCGCGTACTTCGCCTACTTCGCGGCCAAGGTGCACCCCGACGTGCGGGTGCTCGACGACGGCGGCAGCCTGCTCACCGACCGCCTCGAACAGGCCGCCGCGGCCGGGGCGGGCGCCCTGCTCGCCTTCGTGCTCCCCCGCTACCCCCGGGAGACCCTGGACGCGCTGCGCGAGGCGCGCACCGCCGGCCTGCGTGTGGTGGCCATCACCGACTCGCCGGTCAGCCCGGCCACCGAGCACGCCGACGTGGTGCTGCCCGCCGCGGTCGGCGCGCAGCTCGTCTTCGACCTGCACACCGCCCCGATGACCCTGGCCATGGTGCTGCTCCAGGCCATCTGTGACGCCGACCCCGCCGACACCCAACGCCGGCTGGAGGCCTTCGAGGCGTCCGCCGCCCGCCGCCAGTTGTTCCTCGGCTGAGAGGAGACCCGAGATGTCCCAGCCCGTCCGCGCCGCGCGCGGCACCGAACGCACCGCCCGTGGTTGGCCGCAGGAGGCCGCGCTGCGGATGCTGATGAACAACCTCGACCCGGAGGTGGCCGAGCGCCCCGATGACCTGGTGGTCTACGGCGGCACCGGAAAGGCCGCGCGGGACTGGCCGTCGTACCACGCGCTGGTGCGCACCCTGACCGACCTGCGCGACGACGAGACCATGCTGGTGCAGTCCGGCCGGCCGGTGGGCGTCATGCGCACCCACGAGTGGGCGCCCCGGGTGCTGCTGGCCAACTCCAACCTGGTGGGCGACTGGGCCACCTGGCCGGAGTTCCGCCGCCTGGAGCAGCTCGGCCTGACCATGTACGGGCAGATGACCGCCGGCTCGTGGATCTACATCGGCACCCAGGGCATCCTCCAGGGCACCTACGAGACGTTCGCCGCCGTCGCCGCGAAGAGGTTCGGGGGCACCCTGGCCGGCACGCTGACGCTGACCGCCGGGTGCGGCGGGATGGGCGGGGCGCAGCCCCTCGCGGTCACCATGAACGGGGGCGCCTGCCTGATCGTGGACGTGGACCGGAGCCGGCTGGACCGCCGGGTGCACGACCGCTACCTCGACGAGGTCGCCGACTCCCTCGACGACGCCGTCGAGCGGGCGCTCGCCGCGAAGCGGGACCGCCGCGCGCTGAGCGTCGGCGTGGTCGGCAACGCGGCCACGGTCTTCCCGGAGCTGCTGCGCCGGGGCGTCGCCGTCGACATCGTCACCGACCAGACCAGCGCGCACGACCCCCTGTCGTACCTGCCGGAGGGGGTGGAGCTGGCGGACGCCCGGGACTACGCGGCGGCGAAGCCGGCCGAGTTCACCGACCGGGCGCGGGCGTCGATGGCGAAGCACGTCGAGGCGATGGTCGGGTTCCTCGACGCCGGGGCTGAGGTCTTCGACTACGGTAACTCGATCCGGGGCGAGGCGAAGCTCGGCGGGTTCGAGCGGGCCTTCGACTTCCCCGGCTTCGTGCCGGCGTACATCCGGCCGCTGTTCTGCGAGGGCAAGGGCCCGTTCCGGTGGGCGGCGCTCTCCGGCGACCCGGCCGACATCGCCGCGACCGACCGGGCCATCCTGGAGCTGTTCCCCGAGAACGAGTCGCTGGCCCGGTGGATCCGGATGGCCGGCGAGCGGGTCGCGTTCCAGGGTCTGCCGGCGCGGATCTGCTGGCTCGGCTACGGCGAGCGCGACAAGGCCGGCGTGCGGTTCAACGAGATGGTCGCCTCCGGTGAGCTGAGCGCGCCCGTGGTGATCGGCCGGGACCACCTGGACTGCGGCAGCGTGGCCAGCCCCTACCGGGAGACCGAGGCGATGGCCGACGGCTCCGACGCGATCGCCGACTGGCCGCTGCTCAACGCGCTGGTCAACACCGCCAGCGGGGCGTCCTGGGTGTCGATCCACCACGGGGGCGGGGTCGGCATCGGGCGGTCGATCCACGCCGGGCAGGTCTGCGTCGCCGACGGCACCGCCCTGGCCGGGCAGAAGATCGAGCGGGTGCTCACCAACGACCCGGCGATGGGCGTGATCCGGCACGTCGACGCCGGCTACGACGCCGCCCGCGAGGTCGCCGCGCGCACCGGCGTCCGCACCCCCATGGCCGAGGCGTGAGGCGGGGCACCTTGTTAACGGATTTGGTAGAGGAAGGGTCCCTTCCTTACAGGTTCCGGACGCTGTGGGACGAGATCGCCCCGATCGGGCGGGACGACCGCAGCGGCGGCTACCTGCGGTACGCGCTGACCGAGCCGGAGCTGCGGCTGCGGGAGTGGTTCCGCGACCAGGCCGGCCGGCGTGGCATGCCGGTCACCGAGGACGGCAACGGCAACCTGTTCGCCTGGTGGGGTGACCCGGCGGCCGGCGGCGCGGTGCTGACCGGCAGCCACTTCGACTCGGTACCGCACGGCGGGGCGTACGACGGGCCGCTCGGCATCGTCAGCGCGTTCCTCGCCGTGGACGAGCTGCGCGCGGCCGGCGTCGCGCCGGCCCGCCCGCTGGTGGTCGGCGCGTTCGTCGAGGAGGAGGGGGCGCGGTTCGGCGTACCGTGCCTCGGGTCGCGGCTGCTCACCGGGGAGATCGCGGTGGACCGCGCGGCCGGGTTGCGCGACGCCGCCGGGGTGAGCTTCGCCGAGGCGCTGGGCGCCCGGCCGGCGGGCGCCCAGCCGGAGCTGGTCGGCCGCTTCGCCGCCTTCGTGGAGCTGCACGTCGAGCAGGGCCGCGCGCTGGTCGAGGGTGACGCGCCCGTCGCGGTCGCCAGCGCGATCTGGCCGCACGGCCGTTGGCGCTTCGAGTTCACCGGCGAGGGCAACCACGCGGGTACGACCCGGATGGCCGACCGCCGCGACCCCATGCTGACGTACGCCTTCACGGTGCTGGCGGCGAACAAGGAGGCCCGGCTGCGCGACGCCCACGCCACCGTCGGCCGGGTGTCGGTGGAGCCGAACGCGACCAACGCGATCCCGTCGAAGGTGACCGGGTGGCTGGACGCCCGCGCCGCCGAGCCGGACACGCTGACCGGGCTGGTCGACGCGGTGCACGCCAAGGCCGCCGAGCGGGCCCGCCGGGACGGTACGGAGGTGGCGCTGACCGAGGAGTCGGCCACCCCGCTGGTCGCCTTCGACGGCGGCCTGGCCGGCCGGCTCGCGGCCCTGCTCGACGCGCCGGTGCTGCCGACCGGGGCGGGCCACGACGCCGGGGTGCTCGCCGCGCACGTGCCCACGGCGATGCTGTTCGTGCGCAATCCGACCGGGGTCTCGCACTCCCCGGCGGAGTCGGCCACCGACGCCGACTGCGCCGCCGGGGTGGCCGCCCTGGCCCGGGTGCTGGAGGAGCTGGCATGCCGGTGAACATCCGGCCGGCGGCGGGGCGGCCCCGCCGGGACGCGCGATGGACGGCCGGGACGCCGGGGCTGGTGGTCTCATGGACGGGGCAGCTCGACAGGGGGCGAACGAGATGACCGCGACCCGCTGGCTGGCCGAGTACGCCTGGCTGCCCGACCACGCCGAACCGACCGCCGACGTGCTGATCGAGACGGCCGACGGGCGGATCACCGCCGTCACGCCGCTGGCCGGGGACGGCGCACCGACCGCCGGGGTCGAGGTCCTGGCCGACGCCGAGCGGCTGCCCGGGCTGACCCTGCCCGGGCTCGCGAACGCGCACTCGCACGCCTTCCACCGGGCGCTGCGCGGGCGCACCCACGGCGGGCGCGGCGACTTCTGGACCTGGCGCGACCGGATGTACGCGGTCGCCGCCCGCCTGGACCCGGACTCGTACCTGGCCCTGGCCCGGGCGGTCTACGCCGAGATGGCGCTGGCCGGCATCACCTGCGTGGGCGAGTTCCACTACCTGCACCACAACCCGGACGGCACCCCGTACGCCGATCCGAACGCGATGGGCGAGGCGCTGGTCGAGGCTGCCGCGCACGCCGGTATCCGGATCACCCTGCTGGACACCTGCTACCTCACCGCCACCGTCGACGGGCAGCCGCTCACCGGGCCGCAGCGGCGGTTCGGCGACGGCGACGCGCTGCGCTGGGCGGAGCGGGTCGCCGCGTTCACGCCCGCCGGCGACCACGCCCGGGTGGGCGCCGCGATCCACTCGGTGCGCGCCGTGCCGGCCGGGCAGCTCGCCACCGTGGCCAACTGGGCGGACCGGCGGGGCGCGCCCCTGCACGTGCACCTGTCCGAGCAGCCCGCCGAGAACGACGCCTGCCGGGCCGTGCACGGCCGCACCCCGACCCGGCTGCTCGCCGACCACGGGGCGCTCGGCCCGCACACCACGGCCGTGCACGCCACCCACCTGACCAGCGGCGACCTCACGCTGCTCGGCGACGCCGGCACCGGCGTCTGCCTCTGCCCGACCACGGAGCGGGACCTGGCCGACGGGATCGGCCCGGCCCGGCGGATGGCCGACGTCGGGTTGCCGCTCAGCCTGGGCAGCGACAGCCACGCCGTGGTCGACCTCTTCGAGGAGGCGCGCGCGGTCGAGCTGGACGAGCGGCTGCGCACCCGCCGCCGCGGCCACTTCGGCGCCGCCGAGCTGCGGGACGCGGCCACCGTGGGCGGCCACGCCGCGCTGGGCTGGCGCGACGCCGGGCGGATCGCCGTGGGCGCCCGCGCCGACCTGGTGACGGTACGGCTGGACAGCCCGCGCACGGCCGGCGTACCGCCGGTGGGGGTCTGGTTCGCGGCGGGCGCCGCGGACGTCGCGCAGGTCGTGGTGGACGGCCGGGTGGTGGTGCGTGACGGCCGCCACCTGACGGTCGACGTGCCGGCCGAGCTGACTGCGGCCATCGAGGAGGTGACGCGGTGAGCGCGAGGAGTGAGCCGGTCCTGCGAGCCCCGCAGTCGCGAACGGAGGGGAGCACCGCGTGAGCAGTCTGCTGGTCGACGACATCGGCGAGCTGGTGACCAACGACGGCGGCGGCGAGGGCGGCCCGCTGGGCATCCGCCGCGAGGCCGCCCTCCTGGTCGAGGACGGCCGGGTGGCCTGGGTCGGGCCGTCCCGCGACGCGCCGGCCGCCGACCGGCGCCTGGACGCCGGGGGCGCCGCCGTGCTCCCCGGCTTCGTGGACAGCCACGCCCACCTGGTCTTCGCCGGGGACCGGGCCGCCGAGTTCGCCGCCCGGATGGCCGGGCAGCCGTACACCGGCGGCGGCATCCGGACCACGGTCGGCGCCACCCGGGCCGCCTCCGACGACGAACTGCGGGGCACCGTGCGCCGGCTGCGCGACGAGGCGATGCGGCAGGGCACCACCACCATCGAGATCAAGAGCGGGTACGGGCTCACCGTCGCCGACGAGGCCCGCTCCCTGGCGATCGCCGCCGAGGTCAGCGAGGAGACCACCTTCCTCGGCGCCCACGTGGTCCCCGCCGAGTACGCCGACCGTCCCGACGACTACGTGGGGCTGGTCTGCGGGCCGATGCTGGCCGCCGCCGCCCCGCACGCGCGCTGGATCGACGTGTTCTGCGAGCGGGGCGCCTTCGACGCCGACCACACCCGGGCGATCCTGACCTGTGGCCAGGCCGTCGGGCTGGGCGTACGGGTG
Organism: Micromonospora sp. NPDC023814; assembly: GCF_040639595.1. Lineage (NCBI taxonomy): Bacteria > Bacillati > Actinomycetota > Actinomycetes > Micromonosporales > Micromonosporaceae > Micromonospora > Micromonospora sp. NPDC023814. The sequence continues at coordinate 43,918 of NZ_JBFAAF010000029.1, read as the reverse complement.
CACGCCAACCAGCTCGGCCCGGGGCCGGGCGTCCAGCTCGGCGTCGAGTTGGGCGCGGCGAGCGTCGACCACTGCACCCACCTGACCGACGCCGACGTCGACGCCCTGGCCTCCAGCCGGGTCGATGGCACATCCCCCGAGGGCGGGCACACCGCCACCGTCGCGACCCTGCTGCCGGGCGCCGAGTTCTCCACCCGCTCGCCGTACCCGGACGCCCGCCGGCTGCTCGACGCCGGCGTCACCGTGGCGCTGGCGACCGACTGCAACCCCGGCTCGTCGTACACCTCGTCGATGCCCTTCTGCGTGGCGCTCGCCGTACGCGAGATGCGGATAACCCCGGCGGAGGCCGTCTGGGCCGCGACCGCCGGCGGTGCGCGGGCGCTGCGCCGCGACGACGTCGGGGTGCTCAAGCCCGGGGCGCGGGCCGACCTGATGATCCTCGACGCCCCGTCCCACCTGCACCTGGCCTACCGGCCCGGTGTGCCACTGATCCGCCAGGTCCTGCACAACGGAGCGCCGCAATGACGTCTGTTTCCATTCTGCCCACCGGGGTCTCCCCCGCCGACGTGCTCGCCGTGGCGCGCGGCACCGCCAAGGTCGTGCTCGACCCGGCCGCCGTGGACGCCATGACCGTCAGCCGGTCCATCGTCGACGGCATCGAGGCCGCCGGCCGGCCGGTCTACGGCGTCTCCACCGGCTTCGGGGCCCTCGCCAACACGTTCGTCGCGCCGGAACGGCGGGCCGAGCTGCAGCACGCGCTGATCCGCTCGCACGCCGCCGGGGTGGGCGCGCCGATGCCGCGCGAGGTGGTGCGGGCGATGATGCTGCTGCGGGTCCGCTCGCTGGCGCTCGGCCGCTCCGGGGTCCGGCCGCTGGTCGCCGAGGCGCTGGTCGACCTGCTCAACCACGACGTGACGCCGTGGGTGCCGGAGCACGGTTCGCTGGGCGCCTCCGGCGACCTGGCGCCGCTGGCACACTGCGCGCTGGTGCTGCTCGGCGAGGGCTGGGTGCTGGGCCCGGCCGGCGAGCGGATCGACGCCGCCGACGCGCTGCGCCGGGCCGGTCTGCGGCCAATCGAGCTGGCCGCCAAGGAGGGGCTGGCGCTGATCAACGGCACCGACGGCATGCTCGGCATGCTGCTGCTGGCGATCCACGACGCCGCGCACCTGTTCACCATGGCCGACGTCACCGCCGCCCTCGCGATCGAGGCGATGCTCGGCTCGGAGCGGCCGTTCCTGCCGGAGTTGCACGCCATCCGGCCGCACCCCGGGCAGTCGGCCTCGGCGGCGAACATCCACCGGCTGCTCCAGGACTCCCGGGTGATGGACTCGCACCGCGACGACCTGGCGCACGCGGTGCAGGACGCGTACTCGATGCGGTGCGCCCCCCAGGTGGCCGGGGCGGCCCGGGACACGCTGGACTTCGTCCGCACGGTGGCCGGCCGGGAACTGGTCTCGGTGGTCGACAACCCGGTGGTGCTGCCGGACGGCCGCGTCGAGTCGACCGGCAACTTCCACGGCGCGCCCCTCGGCTTCGCCGCGGACTTCCTGGCCATCGCCGCCGCCGAGGTCGGCGCGATCGCCGAGCGTCGGGTGGACCGGCTGCTCGACGTCACCCGGTCCCGGGAGCTGCCGGCGTTCCTCTCCCCCGACGCCGGGGTCAACTCCGGGCTGATGATCGCCCAGTACACGGCGGCCGGGATCGTCGCGGAGAACCGGCGGCTCGCCGCGCCCGCCTCGGTGGACTCGCTGCCCACCAGCGGCATGCAGGAGGACCACGTCTCGATGGGCTGGGCGGCGGCCAAGAAGCTGCGCACCGTGCTGGACAACCTGACCAGCCTGCTCGCTGTCGAGCTGCTCGCCGCCGTACGCGGTCTCCAGCTACGCGCCCCGCTCGACCCGTCGCCGGCCGGTCGGGCGGCCGTCGCGGCGCTCGGCGGAATCGCCGGCGAGCCGGGGCCGGACGTGTTCCTCGCCCCGCTGATGGAGGCCGCCCGGGCCGTGGTGGCCGGGCCCGAGCTGCGCGCCGCGATCGAGCGCGAGACCGGCCCTCTCGCCTGAATCCGGAGGAGATGACGGACGGGCGGGCCGGAGGCCCGCCCGTCGGCGTTCAGGCGGTGGCCGGGGGCAGCACCTTCGCCACCAGCTTGGCCAGCTCGCGCAGCGCCTTGCCGCGGTGGCTGACCGCGTCCTTCTCCTGCGGCGTCAGCTCGGCGTTCGTCCGTTCCTGCCCGTCGCCGAGGAAGATCGGGTCGTAGCCGAAGCCGCCGTCGCCGCGTGGCGAACGCAGCAGCCGACCGGTCTGCCGGCCGTCGACCAGGTGCTCCTTGCCGCCGGGCAGCACCAGCGCCACCGTGCAGACGAAGGACGCCCCCCGGTGCTCGTCACCGAGGTCCGCGATCTGGTCCAGCACCAGCTGGAGGTTGGCCTGGTCGTCGCCGTGCCGGCCGGCCCAGCGGGCGCTGAACACTCCCGGCATGCCGTTCAGCGCGTCGACGGCGAGGCCGGAGTCGTCGGCGATCGTCGGCATTCCGGTGCGTCGGCAGCCCTCCCGCGCCTTGATCAGGGCGTTCTCGCCGAAGGTGAGGCCGGTCTCCGGCAGCTCCGGGTATTCCTCGACGTCGTCCAGGCCGACCAGGGCGACGCGGTGCGCGCCGAGCGCGCCGTCGAGGATGCGCTGCAGCTCGATGAGCTTCTTGCGGTTACGGGTGGCGAGCAGCACCTTGTTCATCAGACCTCACCTTTGTTCGCGACTGCGGGGCTCGCAAGCTCACTCCTCGCGCTCACCGGACCTCACCTCTGTTCGCGGCTGCGGGGCTCGCAAGCTCACTCCTCGCGCTCACGACCCGAGAGCCTTCCGCTGGGCTTCGGCCAGTTCCACGCAGCCGGCGACGGCCAGGTCGAGCAGGGCGTCGAGCTGCTCGCGGGCGAACACGCCCGCCTCCCCGGTGCCCTGCACCTCGACGAACTCCCCGGCACCGGTGCAGACCACGTTCATGTCGACCTCGGCGGTCACGTCCTCGGCGTAGTTGAGGTCCAGCCGAGGCTCGCCGGCGATGACCCCGACGCTGACGGCCGCCACCGAGCGGTGCATCACCTTCTCCGGCTTGCCGGCCAGCGCCTTGCGCCCGGCCAGCCAGGTCACCGCGTCGTGCAGCGCCACGTAGGCGCCGGTGATCGCCGCGGTCCGGGTGCCGCCGTCGGCCTGGAGCACGTCACAGTCGAGCACGATGGAGTTCTCGCCGAGCGCCTTCAGGTCGATCGACGCCCGCAGGCTCCGGCCGATCAGCCGGGAGATCTCGTGCGTACGCCCGCCGACGCGCCCCTTCACGCTCTCCCGGTCGGAGCGGGTGTTGGTGGCGCGGGGCAGCATCGCGTACTCGGCGGTGACCCAGCCGAGCCCGGAGCCCTTGCGCCAGCGGGGCACCCCCTCGGTCACGCTGGCGGTGCAGAGCACCCGGGTGTCGCCGAACTCCACGAGCACCGAGCCCTCCGGATGGGTGCTCCAGCCCCGGGTCAGCGTCACAGGTCGGAGTTCGTCGGGTCGCCGCCCGTCAGGTCGTGCCATGCCTGCACCCTATGTGGTGCGATGGCCGGCCCGTTGCGGGGTGCCGGGTGCCCGCCGTGAGGGCGTCCCTCCTCAGTCGCACTCCCGGACGCGGACGTTGAGCACGAGCGGCCGGTCCCAGCCGAGCGGCACCTTGTCCAGCCCCGTCGTCGTCGCGGTCGCCCGGCAACTGTTCACCCGCCACGTCCAGGTGCAGGTGGGGCCGCCGTACTGGAAGCCGTTTGCCACGCAGCGCGTCACGTCCTCGATCTTCGCGTCCTGCGCGCCGGCCGCGACGAGCCAGTCGTGCACCCGTTCGCCGAGGTCCACCGGGCACCGCCCCTGGGGACAGGTGAACCGGTACACCTGCAGCGTCGCGTCGTCGCCCTCGACGAGCCCGTCGGAGGTGAAGCTGTGCGGCCGCCCCCAGTCCGCGAAGATCGCCCTTCGCTCGGCCATGTCCTGCCGGGGCGCCCACCAGCCCACGTACCCCGCGATGCCGCCGCCGGCACAGAGCCCCATCGCGAGCAGCCCGGCGAGCACCACGAAGAACACCCGCAGCCCGGTGGACCGGCGCGGCGGCGCCGGGGTGGGCCCGGCCGGCGGGAAGGTGGCCGCCGCCGGGTATGCGACGGGCTGGCCGGCCGGGTACGGTCCGGCGGCGAACGGCGCGGGCCCGGGAACCGGACCGGCGGCAGGCGACGGCGCGCCTTGCGGGTACGGCGCGCCGGGCGGACCCGTCGGAGGGGTCGGCGGGTGGGGCTGCCAGCCGGCCGGCTGGGCGGGGGAGTTGCTCACCGGCGAGATCCCAGGCGGACGATCTCGTTTCCGAGGCCCCCGGTGCGCCGGCGCGGCTCAGACGTCGTACGTCGCGCCGGCGCGGACCACCTCGAGCGGTCCCGCGTACGCCGCCCCGGCCGCCTCCACGGTCATCGCCTCGCTGCCCCAGGCGGCCACGAGGTGGGTCAGTAGCAGCCGGCCGACGGCCGCCTTGGTCGCCGCCTCGCCGGCCTCCCGGCCGGTCAGGTGCAGGTCCGGCGGGTTGTCCACGCCGTCGAGATAGCTCGCCTCGCAGAGGAAGACGTCGGCGTCCTGGGCGAGCCGGAGCAGCGCGTCGCAGGGCGCGGTGTCGGAGGAGTAGCAGAGCACCCGGCCGCCGTGCTCCAGCCGGACGCCGTACGTCTCGACGGGATGGTTGACCCGGTCGACGGTGACGCTGAACGGGCCGATGGGGAAGGTGCCGGGCTGGAGGGCGTAGAACTGGTAGACGTCCTCGACCGTGCTGTCCTCCTGCCCGTACGCGGCCGCCAGCCGGTCGGGCGCGCCGGACGGCGCGTAGACCGGCAGCGGCGGGTAGGGGCCGTCCGGGGCGTAGCGGCGGACCACCACGTAGGACGCGGCGTCGAGGATGTGGTCGCAGTGCAGGTGGGTCAGCAGGATGGCGTCGGGGGCGTGCAGCCCGGCGTAGCGCTGGAGGTTGGACAGCGACCCGGAGCCGAAGTCGACCAGGAGTCGGAAGCCGTCCGCCTCGACCAGGTATGCAGAGCAGGGGGACTCGGGGCCGGGAAAACTGCCGGCGCAGCCCAGCACGGTCAGACGCATCGAGTGGTCTCACTGTCGCGCTGCGTAGCGATCGCGCCGACGGTCGCTCTCTCGATGATCTTTACCGACGCGTGCGCCACGCTGCGCAGCCTACGCCGGCACGCGGGGCGGCAAGAATCATCCACAGGAAGTTGTCACCAACGTGACACCCGCCCCCGGCCCGCCGCGCCACGCGCGGCCGGTGCGTGACGAGCCGAAACCCGACGGTAGCGCTGAGTGAGCAGGGCGCCCACCGCGACCGGCAGCCGCCCGCAGGGCCACCACGCGTGGCGGTGACCCTGCGGCGGCGTCCTCAGGCCCAGAGCTGACCCTCCAGCGCCGCCTCGGCGTCGGCGAGAGTCCCGCCGTACGCGCCGGTGGAAAGGTATTTCCAGCCGCCGTCGGCGACCACGAACGCCACGTCGGCGCGGCGGCCGTCGCGGACCGCCTCGTGCGCCACCGCCAGGGCGGCGTGCAGGATCGCGCCGGTGGAGAAGCCCGCGAAGACGCCCTCGACCTCCACCAGCTGCCGGGTCCGCAGCACGGCGTCCCGGGTGCCGACGGAGAAGCGCCGGGACAGCACGGTGGCGTCGTAGAGCTCCGGGACGTACCCCTCGTCGATGTTGCGCAGCCCGTAGACCAGCTCGCCGTACCGCGGCTCGGCCGCGACGACCTGGATCCCGTCGACCTTCTCGCGCAGGTAGCGCCCGGTGCCCATCAGCGTTCCGGTGGTGCCGAGGCCGGCCACGAAGTGCGTGATGGTGGGCAGGTCGTGCAGCAGCTCGGGGCCCGTGGTCTCGTAGTGCGCCCGGGCATTGGCCTCGTTGCCGTACTGGAAGAGCATCACCCAGTCGGGGTGCTCGGCCGCGATCTGCTTCGCCGTGGCCACCGCCTGGTTCGAGCCGCCTGCGGCCGGCGAGAAGATGATCTCCGCGCCGTACATCCGGAGCAGCTGCACCCGCTCGGTCGAGACGTTCTCCGGCATCACGCAGACCAGCCGGTAGCCGCGCAGCTTCGCCACCATGGCCAGGGAGATGCCGGTGTTGCCGCTGGTCGGTTCGAGGATGGTGTCGCCCGGGCGGAGCCGGCCGGCCTCCTCGGCCGCGCGGACCATGAACAGGGCCGCCCGGTCCTTGATGCTGCCGGTCGGGTTGCGGTCCTCGAGCTTGGCCCAGAGCCGCACCGGCGGCGCCCCCGCGGGCACCGTCGGGGAGAGGCGGGGCAGGCCCACCAGGGGGGTGCCCCCACAGGCGTCGAGGAGGCTGTCGTACCGCGTCATCGCGGCCGCCTCAGCCGGCGGCGACGGACGCGCGGTGGCCGGCGATCGCCGCGGCGGCGGCGAAGCCGAACGCGCCACCGGCGACGGCCGGCAGGATAGTCACGCTGTCGCCGTCGTTGAGCTTGGCGTCGAGCGCGCCGAGGAAGCGGACGTCCTCGTCGTTGACGTAGACGTTGACGAAGCGGTGCAGCGCCCCGGTGTCGGTGACCAGCCGGGCCCGGAGGCCGGCGTGCCGGGAGTCCAGGTCGGCGAGCAGGTCGCCGAGCGTGTCGCCGGCGCCCTCGACGACCTTCGCGCCGCCGGTGTAGCTGCGCAGGATGGTGGGGATGCGAACCTCGATGGCCATGATGTCGTGCTCCTCGGTGATGATCGGGTGTGCCGGAAGGTGACGGGACGTGGACGGGTGGTGCGGCGCTGGGGTCAGCGGCCGGAACACTCGTAGTCGACCGTCGCCGGGCTCTGCCCGAACATGTAGGACTGCACGGCATGCGGGTCCACCCCCGCGTCGAGGATGCGCACCGGCTCCTCGGTCACCACGCCGTCGACGATCCGGAAGGAGCGGATCTCCTCCGTGTCGGGCTCCCGGGTGGAGACCAGCAGGTAGTGCGCGCCCGGCTCGCCGGCGAAGGAGATGTCCGTCCGGGACGGGTAGGCCTCCGTGGCGGTGTGCGAGTGGTAGATGACGACGGGCTCCTCGTCCCGGTCGTCCATCTCGCGCCACACCCGCAACTGCTCCATCGAGTCGAACTCGTAGAACGTCATGGAGCGGGCGGCGTTGTCCATCGGGATGTGCCGGGTGGGGGTGTCGCTGCCGGCGGGACCGGCGACCACGCCGCACGCCTCGTCGGGGTGGTCCCGACGCGCGTGGGCGACGATCGCGTCGACGATCGACCGGTCGATGCTCAGCACGTGCTCCAGCCTAACGCGTACGGGGCACCAGCTTAAGGTGGTGCCGGTCACCCCTAGTCGATCAAGGCGTTGAGCAGGGACTCCTGGAGGTACCCGAGGTACGCGTAGACCGACAGTTGGAACACCCGACTGGAGGTCGGATCCTCGGCGACCGCGTCGTCGAGCTCCTCGCCGAGGTCCGTGCCGTCCTTGATCTCCAGCCGCACGCCCATCGCCAACCGGGCGTCGTTGAGCGCCCGCAGCCACGCCTCGGCCGCCTCCGCGTCGAGGCGCACCTCGCCGCCGGCGGAGTCGGGCAGCGCGGCGAGGATCGCACCGGCCTGGTCGATCTTGCCGGTCTTGAGGTCGCCCTCGGTGTAGCGGCGGAACTCGGCGGTGCCGGACGGGTCCTCCGGGTAGGCGTCGGGAAAGAGCCGGCCGACCACCGGGTCGGAGTGGTCGAAGCCGTCGGTGAGCAGGCCGACCACCTCGGAGGCGACCTTGCGCAGCACCCGGACCTCGTCGACGGCGAAGGTGGCGACGTAGCGGTCGCCCTGGCGACGGAACATGCTCACGACCGGTCCACCGTCGCCCACAGCCCGTACGCGTGCAGCTGCGACGCGTCGTGCTCCATCCGCTCGCGGGCGCCGCTGGAGACGACGGCGCGCCCCTTGTGGTGCACGTCGAGCATGAGCTGCTCGGCCCTCTCCCGGCTGTAGCCGAAGAGCTTCTGGAACACCCAGGTCACGTAGGTCATGAGGTTGACCGGGTCGTCCCACACGATCGTCACCCACGGCCGGTCGGACGCCGGCACCTCATCGGTGTCCGGCGTCTCGACCGGTGCAACCTGCGGAGCCGCCATGCCCCCCATCGTGCCACCGGATCCGGCGAACCGAGGAACCGGAACGCCGGCCCGCCGTGGAACACCGCGTCCGGCCTGGCCGGGCGCGTCGGAGGCAGCCCGCGGCGGCCCCGACGCGGGGCCGGCGGCACGGACGACGCGGTCGCCGTCAGGCGAGCAGGATGCCGTGGTCGACAGCATCGGAGAGCACCCCGTCCAGCGAGAGGCGGACCACCTCGATCCGCCGGGACACCTCCCGGGACAGCTCCACCTCGATCTCGCGCAGTGCGCGCTGCGCCCAGGCGCGGGCGGCGTTGGGATCGTGGTTGCCGGGGCTGCGCCAGTGCTGCCAGCAGCCACCCGAGAGGGCCACCGCGACGGGCGGGAGCACCTCCTCGCGCTCGGCGCCCGGGCAGCTCGCCAGCGCGTCGGTGGCGCCGGCACCGGTCAGCCCGGCCACGCCACCGGTGCTGGTCACCAGCAGCACGCGGTCCAGTTCGTGGCCGGCCCGGTGGTCGGCCAGCCCCCAACGCACCGCGAAGGAGAGGCGCTGGCGCACGCCCGCGGACAGCGGCGCGCCGAGCACGCGGCCGGCGGCCTCCTCGACGAGCCGGCGGACCGCGTGGTCGCACTGGGCGGTGGCCAGCAGCGACAGCGCCTCCATCTCCCGGTCGAGCAGCTGCGGCAGGCCGGCGCAGCCGACGCCGAAGACGATCTCCTGCACCACGCGCAGGTGGGCGTTGGCCAGCTCCAGGGCGAGGTGCTGGCGGATGCGCTGGGCCCAGGAGCGGGCCTGGCCGTCGAGCCGCTCGGACCAGTCGCCCGGGTCGGCGGCCACCGGCACCCGGCCCTGTGCCCCGGGCAGCACCGGCGGGTCGGCGCTGGCCCGCCGCAGCCCCTCGTCGGCGGCCCAGCCCGCCAGGGCCCGGCGCAGGTCCGCCCCGTCGCCGTCGCCGTCGGCGATCGCGAACCAGCGGGCACGGGCGAGCCCCGGAACGGCGGCGAGCAGGGCTGCCCGGTGCGCCTCGACGGTGACCGCGACCGGGTCCACCGGGGCCGGCCCGGAAGCCGACCCGACCGGCGCGACGGACGCCCCCGTGCCCTCCGTCACCGCCGGGACCTCGGGCACCGGCGCCCAGCCGGCCGCGCCCGGGGTGACCGCGAAGAAGACCTCCACGCGGGCACGGGCCACCTCGGCGAGCAGGTTCAGCTCGACGGCGGTGAAGGCCTGGTCGGCGGCGGTGACGAAGAGCACCGCCCCGGCCCGGCCCGCCGCGTCGAGCAGCAGCCGGGTGCCGGCCGCCCCGAGGGCGCCCGTGTCCGGCGTGTCGACGAGGCTGAAGTGCCGCAGTAGCGGCTCGGGCACGCTCAGCTCGACGCGGCGCGGCGGACGGGCCAGCGCCGGGCCGGCGGCCAGCCGGTCGGCCCCGTACGAGTGCGGCTGGCGGTAACCGGGCACGTAGGCGGCCCGGGTCGGCACCCGGGAATGCCGGACCACCAGCCAACTCCCGGCCGGCACGGTCAGCATGCCGGGATCCAGCCGGAGCACACCGGCGAGCACCTCGGACCGACCCGCGCCGGCCGGGCCGACGGCGACCACGGCCAGCGGTTCCTCAGGCCCCGGCTCGGTCACCCCGAGCCTGGTGGGCAGGGGACCGCGGTGGGGCAGCTTCGCGGCGGCGGCCATGTCGCCGGGCACGTCGACCGCGGGGAGAGGACCGGGCTTCATTCGAGAGCGGCCTCCCATGACAGGCGGCTGGCAACTGCCGGCCGCGTGGAATCGTCCGGTGACGGCACCCGGATGCCGGAAGAGTACGGGCGACCAGGCCCCTACCCGAACACCTCGGATACTTAGGAGTAATCACGAGATTACTCAACTTCGCTGCGTGACGATGCGAGCGCGGACGGATTTCGATGGATATGCTGCCTCGATGAGTCGGTGGAGTTTCGTCGGCAGAACGGATGAGCTCAGCCGCCTGCTGTCGGCGGTGACCGGCGCGGAGGGGCGGGGCCTCTTCTTCAGCGGGAGCGCCGGCATCGGCAAGAGCCGCCTGCTGCGCGAGGGGGTGGCGGCGCTGCCCCGCGACGGGTACGCGGTGTGGTGGATCGCGGCCAGCGCCACCACCGCCGCGCTGCCGTTCGGCGGGCTGGTCCAGGTGCTCCCCGCCGAGCAGCCGCAGGGCCTGTCCCCCGCCGGCATCCTGCGCTGGGCGGTGGACGTGCTGCAACAGCAGGCCGCCGGCCGCCGGATCGTCCTCGCGATCGACGACGCGCACCTGCTCGACCCGCCCTCGGCCGCGCTGGTGCACCTGGTCGCCCGGGCGGAGAACGCCACGGTCATCGGCACGCTGCGCGACAGCGAACAGCTCCCGCTGCCCATCCGTGCGCTGTGGACCGACGACCTCGTCGACCACGTCGAGCTGAACCCGCTGGCACCGGCCGAGACCACCCGGCTGCTCTCCGAGATCCTCGACGGCCCGGTCGACGCCACCTCCGCCGACCGGCTGGGCCGGCTCTCGGCGGGCAACCCGCTGCTGCTGCGCGAGCTGGTGTTCGCCGCCGACCGCGGGGAGCTGGCCCGCACGTACGGGATCTGGAAGTGGACCGGCCGGCTGGAGCTGGCGCCCAACCTGACCGACCTGATCGACACCCGGATCGGGCAGCTCACCCCGGGCGTACGCGCGGTGGTCGAGCTGGTCGCCTTCGGCGAGCCGCTCGGCCTGCACCTGCTCAACCAGGCCGTGGACCCGGCAGACGTGGAGCACGCCGAGGAGCGCGGGCTGATCGTCGTGGTGCGCGACGACCGGCGCGCCAACGTGCGGCTGGCGCACCCGCTGTACGGCGAGGTGATGCGCCGCCGCTGCCCGGTCAGCCGGACCCGCCGCCTGGAGGCCCGCCTCGCCGAACTGCTGGAGCAGGTCGGCAAGCGACGCCGCGACGACCTGCTCCGGGTGGCGGTCTGGCGGCTCGACTCCGGCACCGCCCAGGACCCGACCCTGCTGCTCGACGCGGCCGGGCAGGCGTTCGCCCGCTACGACGTACCGCTGGCGACCCGGCTGGCCCGCGCGGCGCTCGACGCCGGCGGCGGGTTCGACGCCGCGGAGCTGCTGGCCACCATCCTGATGTTCGCCGACCGGCCGGAGGAGGCGATCGCGGTCCTCGACGCGGTCTCCGCCGAGATCCGCGGCGACCGGCGGCTCAGCCGCTGGCTGACCGTGCGGGGCATGGTCAGCTACTGGGGCCTGAGCCGAGAGTCCACGGTGGAGGAGATAGCAGCCCACGGCTCGACGCTGAAGGACTCCGCCGACCAGGCCCGGGTGCTGGCCTTCGAGGGCATCATGCGGCTGCACCGGCTGGACACCGGCCTCGCGCTGCGGCTCGGGCAGACGGTGCTGGACCGGCCGGCCGCCAGCGTCTCCGCCCGGGAGCTGGCCCGCAGCACCATCGCCTACCTCCAGGCGGCGCAGGGGCAGCTGCACCGCAGCGCCGCCGCGATCGACCAGGTGCAGGCCGAGGCGAGCCGCTGGCGGGCCGACATGCCGTACCTGCAACTGGCCCTGGAGCTGGCCCGGGGCACCCGGCTGGCGCTCGCCGGCGACCTGCCCGGCATCGACGCGATCGTGGCCGACGAGTTCGCCGACCTGGCCGGCGCCGGAGACTTCCGGCTCGGCACCGGCTACCTGGCCATCCTCCAAGCGTACGCGGCCCGGCTGCGCGGCCAGAGCGACGCGGCGCTGCGGACCAGCCTCGAGGCGTGCGCGGTGCTCGCGACCAGCCGGGTCTACGCCGGGCTGGCCCAGGCCGAACGGGCCCAGGCGGCGGCCCTGCGCGGCGACGCCGCGCAGGCGGCCGAGGCGATGGCGGAGGCCGACCGCACCCACGCCCCGGGCATGGTCGTGCTGTACCCGTGGCTGGAGCAGGCGCGCGGCGCGGTGCTCGCCGCCGGCGGCGACGTTCCCGGCGCCGCCAAGCACCTCGTCCAGCTCGCCGACCGGCTCCGGGCGGACGGTTTCGCCGGTCACGAGGTGCACGTGCTGTACGAGCTGGTCCGGCTGGACCGGGCGACCGCCCCGATCGGCCCGACCTGTTCCGACGGCAGCCGGCGCACGGTCGCGCAGCGGCTGGCGGAGCTCTCCGAACGGGTCGACGGGCTGCTGCCGCCGCTGCTGGCCCGGCACGCCCGGGCCGCCGCGGCGGGCTCCGCCGACGACCTGCTGGCGGTGGCCGACGGCTTCGAGGCGCTGGACCTGGCCGTCTACGCGGCGGAGGCGGCCGCCGCCGCCCTGGACCGGCTGCGCCGGCAGCGGTCCCCGGCGGCGGGCGCGGCCCGGGAACGCCTGGCCGCGCTGCTCGGCCGCTGCGACCTGATCCGCACGCCGGCGTTGCAGGCCGGGGCGCCCGCGCTGAGCGAACGCGAGTGGCAGGTGGCCCGGCTCGCGGCGGACGGGGTGACCAGCCGGGCCATCGCGGAGCGGCTCTATCTCTCCGCCCGCACCGTGGAGAACCACCTGCAACGGATCTACAGCAAGCTCGGCGTGACCGGCCGGGCCGAGCTGCGGGCCGCTCTGCGGGCGATCCCGGGCCACGAGGGCGGCCTGCCGGAGTGAACTCTAGGCTGGGGCGGTGAGCACCCTTCGCCCCGCGTTGCTGACCGACCACTACGAGCTGACTATGGTCAGTGCCGCCCTGCGGGACGGCACCGCCGACCGCCGCTGCGTCTTCGAGGTGTTCAACCGCCGGCTGCCCGCCGGCCGCCGCTACGGGGTGGTCGCCGGCACCGGCCGGCTGGTCGAGATGATCCGCGACTTCCGCTTCGACGCCGACGAGATCGACTTCCTGCGCCGCACCGGGGTGGTCGACGAGCGGGCCGCCGACTGGCTGCGCGACTACCGTTTCACCGGCGACGTCGACGGCTACGCCGAGGGCGAGCTGTGCTTCCCCGGCTCGCCGATCCTCACCGTCTCCGGCGGCTTCGCCGAGTGTGTCGTGCTGGAGACGCTGGTCCTCTCGGTGCTGAACTACGACTGCGCGGTGGCGGCGGCCGCCGCGCGGATGGTCACCGCGGCCCGCGGCCGGACGCTGATCGAGATGGGCTCCCGGCGGGCGCACGAGGAGGCGGCCGTGGCCGCGGCGCGGGCCGCGTACCTGGCCGGGTTCCGGTTCACCTCCAACCTCGCCGCCGGGCAGCGGTACGGCATCCCGACCGCCGGCACCGCCGCGCACGCGTTCACCCTGCTGCACGACGACGAGCGGGCCGCGTTCGCCTCGCAGGTCGCCACGTTCGGCAAGGAGACCACGCTGCTGGTCGACACGTACGACATCAGTGAGGGCATCCGCAACGCGATCGCGGTGGCCGGGCCCGACCTGCGGGCCGTCCGGATCGACTCGGGCGACCTCGCCGTGATCGCCCAGCAGTCCCGCGAGCTGCTCGACTCGCTCGGTGCCACCGAGACCAAGATCATCGTCTCCGGCGACCTCGACGAGTACGCCATCGCCGCGCTCGCCGCCGAGCCCGTCGACATGTACGGCGCGGGCACCGCCGTGGTCACCGGCTCCGGCGCGCCCACCGCCGGGCTCGTCTACAAGCTGGTCGAGGTCGACGGCCGCGCGGTGGTCAAGCGCTCCGAGCGCAAGGCCACCATCGGCGGCCGGAAGGTGGCCGTACGCCGGCACAAGCCGACCGGCACCGCCATCGAGGAGGTCATCGTGCCGCAGGGCGTGCCCGACCGGCAGCCCAACGACCGGCTGCTGCAGCGGCCGTTCCTGGTCGGGGGCGAGCCGGTGGACCTGCCGACCCTGGACGAGTCGCGGGAGCACCTGCGGCAGTGCCTCATCTCCATCCCCTGGGAGGGGCTGAAGCTCTCCGGCGGCGACCCCGCCATCCCCGTCACGGTCGTACCGGCCGACTGAAAGGAGCCCTCTGGTGGGCAACGCGCTGATCATCGTGGACGTGCAGAACGACTTCTGCGAGGGCGGCTCGCTGGCCGTGGGCGGCGGGGCCGGCGTGGCGGCCGGCATCACCCGACTGCTCGCGGCCGAGCCGGACCGCTGGGACCATGTGGTGGCGACGAAGGACTACCACGTCGACCCGGGCCCGCACTTCGGCGACCCACCGGACTTCATCGACTCCTGGCCCCGGCACTGCGTGGTGGGCACCCCCGGCTCCGAGTTCCACCCCGAGCTGGCGACCGACCGGATCGCGGCGATCTTCCACAAGGGCGAGCACGCGGCGGCGTACTCGGGCTTCGAGGGACACGCCGACGACGGCGAGTGCCTGGCCGACTGGCTGCGCCGGCACGGGGTGGACACGGTCGAGCTGGTCGGCATCGCCACCGACCACTGCGTCCGGGCCACCGCCCTGGACGCCGCCCGGGAGGGCTTCGCCACCACCGTGCTGCTGGACCTGACCGCCGCCGTCGCCCCGGACACCACCGACGTGGCGCTGCGGGCGATGGAGGGCGCCGGGGTCGCCATGCGCGGGCGGCCTGTGATCAGGGCCGCATGAGGCGGTAAATCGTTGGCGGGTGGCGTACCCCGAGCCGAGGATGTCCGGCGGAGGTACGCACCGACATGAACCTGAAGCCTTACCGGGACGCGCTCGCCCTGCCCGGTCTCCGGTCGTTGCTGCTGGTGTCGGTGCTCGCCCGCGTCCCGCTCACCGCGACCGGGGTGACCCTGACGTTCTACGTCGTGTTCGACCTCGGGCGCGGCTACGGGGCGGCCGGTCTCGTCGGCGCGGCCATCACCGTGGGCGCCGCCATCGGCGGCCCGCTGCTCGGCCGGCTGGTCGACCGGCGCGGCCTGCGGCCGGTGCTCGTGCTGACCGGGATCGCCGAGGCGCTCTTCTGGTCCACCGCCCCGATGCTGCCCTACCCACTGCTGCTGCCGGCCGCGTTCCTGGCCGGCTCGCTGGCCCTGCCGATCTTCTCGGTCGTCCGGCAGTCCATCGCCGCGATGGTGCCGCCGGAGCGGCGCCGCCCCGCGTACGCGCTGGACTCGATGTCGGTGGAGCTGTCGTTCATGGTCGGCCCGGCGCTGGCCGTGGCGGCGGTCACCGCGATCTCCGCCCGGACGACCCTCTACCTGGTCGGCGCCGGGATCGTCGCCTCCGGCATCGCGTTCTGGCTGCTGAACCCGCCCGTCCGGGGCGGCGGTGAGCCGACCGGGCCGCAGCCGAGGGTGCCCCGTCGGGCGTGGCTCACCCCGCGGCTGCTCGCCGTGCTGGCGATCAGCGCCGCCGGCACGCTGGTGCTCGGCGGCACCGACGTGGCCGTGGTCGCCGTGCTGCGGGAGAGCGGCGACGTCGGGTGGACGGGCGCCGTACTCGCCGTGTGGGCGGTCGCCTCGCTGGTGGGCGGCTTCGCGTACGGAGCCGTCAGCCGCTCCTTCTCGCCCCTGGCCCTGATGGCCGCGCTCAGCCTCTGCACCATCCCGGTCGGGCTGGGCGGGGCGCACTGGTGGCTGCTCTGCCTGGCGCTGATCCCCGCCGGGGCGCTCTGCGCGCCGACCCTCGCGGCCACCGCCGACGCGGTGAGCCGGCTCGTACCCGCGTCCGTCCGCGGCGAGGCGATGGGCCTGCACGGCTCGGCGGTCACCGTCGGCATCGCGGTGGGCGCCCCGCTCGCCGGCGCCGTGATCGACGCCTCCGCCCCGGCCTGGGGTTTCGCGGTCACCGGCGCGATCGGCGCGCTGGTGGCGCTGGCCGTGCTCCCCATCGAACTGCGCCGCCGCCGCACCACCACCCCGCCCACGCCCGAGCCCGAGCCCGAGCCCGACCTGGCCCCGCTCCCCGCCACCTGACCCCCGCCGCCCCCGCCGCCGCCGCCGCGGCTCGCCCGGCGATCTTGCACTTTCGGCCCTCGATATGTGGCCTTTGTTCGGTCTCGCCGGGGCAGCAAGTGCAAGATCGCGGGGCGGTTGGCTGAGGGCTGGGGATCCTGCCGTGGGCGGTGTGGGCGGCTCGGGTTTCGGCTACGGGCCGTTGGCGCGGATGCCCGGCGGCCAGCGCCGAACTCGGCGTCGACGCACCTGACGTCCATCCGGCCGGTGCCGCCTCGATCTCGTCAGTGGATCGGTGCGGCCTGCCGGCGGCCCGGCCCGCCTGTCCGGTCCCGCCGCCGGGCGGCGCTGGGGACCGTACCGCTGTCCGGTCGGCTGTCCGCGCCCCTGTCGGAGGGCGACCGGGCGACGTCACCTCCGACAACGGCGACGGGCGCCGCCCCTTGTGGGGGCGGCGCCCGTCGTACGTGGTGCGTGAGCGTCAGCGGCGGTCGACGTCGGAGGCGACGTCCTCCTGGTAGCTCGCGCCGCCGTCGGACTCGCTGGTCAGCGGCTTGGCGCCGCCCTCCGGCGGGCCGGCCAGCGTCTGCCCGGCGGCCAGCTCGGGGAACTTGAGGTCGAACGCGGGCCGCTCGGAGCGGATCCGCGGCATCCGGTCGAAGTTCCGCAGCGGAGGCGGCGAGGTGGTCGCCCACTCCAGCGAGTTGCCGTGGCCCCACGGGTCGTCGACCTCGACGACCGGCCCGGCCTTGTACGACTTCCAGCAGTTCCAGATGAACGGCAGCGTCGAGATACCGGTGAGGAACGCGCCGATCGTGGAGACCATGTTGAGCGTGGTGAACCCGTCCTCGGGCAGGTAGTCGGCGTACCGACGCGGCATGCCCTCGTTGCCCAGCCAGTGCTGCACCAGGAACGTGGTGTGGAAGCCGATCATGGTCAGCCAGAAGTGCACCTTGCCCAGCCGCTCGTCGAGCATCCGGCCGAACATCTTCGGGAACCAGAAGTAGATGCCGGCGAAGACGGCGAACACGATCGTGCCGAAGAGCACGTAGTGGAAGTGCGCCACCACGAAGTACGAGTCGTGCAGGTGGAAGTCGAGCGGCGGGCTGGCGAGCAGCACACCGGTGAGACCACCGAAGAGGAACGTCACCAGGAAGCCGAGCGAGAAGAGCATCGGCGTCTCGAAGCTGACCTGGCCCCGCCACATGGTGCCGATCCAGTTGAAGAACTTCATACCGGTCGGCACGGCGATCAGGTAGCTCAGGAAGCTGAAGAAGGGCAGCAACACCTGGCCGGTGGCGAACATGTGGTGCGCCCAGACGCTCATCGACAGGCCGGCGATGGCGATGGTCGCGGCGACCAGGCCCTTGTAGCCGAAGATCGGCTTACGGGAGAAGACCGGGATGACCTCACTGACGATGCCGAAGAACGGCAGCGCGATGATGTACACCTCGGGGTGGCCGAAGAACCAGAAGAGGTGCTGGTAGAGCATCGGCCCGCCGGTCGCCGGGTCGTACACGTGGGCGCCCATGATGCGGTCCGCGGCCAGCGCCAGGAGCGCGGCGGCCAGCAGCGGGAAGACCAGGATCACCAGGAGGCTGGTGACCAGCATGTTCCAGGTGAAGATCGGCATCCGGAACATGGTCATGCCCGGCGCGCGCAGGGTCAGGATCGTGGTGATCAGGTTGACCGCGCCGAGGATCGAACCCAGACCGGAGATGACCAGGCCGATCACCCACAGGTTGGCGCCGACGCCCGGGGAGTGCTCGACGCCGCTCAGCGGCGCGTAGGCGGTCCAGCCGAAGTCGGCGGCGCCACCCGGCGTGATGAAGCCGACCATCGTCATCGAGCCGCCGAAGAGGAACAGCCAGTAGGCGAAGCTGTTCAGCCGGGGGAACGACACGTCCGGCGCGCCGATCTGCAGCGGCACCACGTAGTTCGCGAAGGCGAACACGATCGGCGTCGCGAAGAACAGCAGCATGACGGTGCCATGCATGGTGAAAAGCTGGTTGTACTGCTCGGGCGACAGGAACTGCAGCCCGGGTCGGGCCAGCTCGGCCCGCATGATCAGGGCCATCAGGCCGCCGATCATGAAGAACACGAACGCGGTGACCATGTACATGATCCCGATCTGCTTCGCGTCCGTGGTCCGCAGCAGCCGCGCGATGGCCGACCCCTTGACCGGCGCTCGGACCGGCCAGGGCCGGGTCACGACCGGCTTGGGTGCGACGGTGGTCACGAGTGGCCTCCGGTTCTGGGTTGTCCCGCTCGGCACACGCTGGTTATCTGCGGGCCGTCATCCGCAAGGAGGATAGTCCCCGGCAGGTGGCTGCGCCGCGTGGGGTGGTCGGGTAGCCTGCGCCACCTGCTCTGGTGGGCGGCCCGCCGCGACCTACAGCGGGCCGAGCAGCAGTCGGTAGTGCTCGCCGAAGATCCGGCCGCCGCGCCCGCGCAGCAGCGGGTCGCGCAGCGCCGGCGGCACGTCCCGGGTCCGGTTGCGGTCGCGGGTCCGGTCCCGCACCCATCGCGTACGGGGGCGACGACGACTCTCGTACGCGGCCAGCGCGGCCTCGACGCCGCCGGCCGCCCCGAGCGACTCGGCGAGCACGACGGCGTCCTCCAGTGCCATCGCCGCGCCCTGGGACAGCGTCGGGGCGGTGGCGTGCGCGGCGTCGCCGACGAGCAGCACCCGCCCCCGGGACCAGCGCCCCAGCTCCACCTCCTCGGTGACCCCGACGTGCACCCGGTCCAGCACCTCCAGCACCTCCGGCACCGGCCCGCCGTAGTCGCCGAACAGCTCGCGCAGCCGGGCCACCGGGTCGGCCGGCGCGACCGTGCCGGCCTCGTCGGCGTAGCAGTGCAGCCGCCCGGCGCCGAGCGGCACGGCCAGGAAGCCGGCGCGCTGGCCGAGCAGGGCGGTCCACTCCGCGAGCCGGGGGCCGCCGCGCACCACGCTGCGGTAGACGACCTGGCCGGCGGGCTGGGGCGGGCCGCCGAGCGCGGCGAGAAAACGGACGGTGGAGCGCGGCCCGTCGGCGCCGATCACCAGGTCGTACTCGGTGGCGGTGCCGTCGACGAAGGTGACGCCGACGGACCGCGGCAGCAGGTCGAGGGTGCGCACCTCGGCCCCGTGCCGGACGGCGCCGCCGGCCCCGGTGAGCAGCACCCGGTGCAGTTCCGACCGGGGCAGGGCCCGGCACTCGCCGACGCCGGCCCAGAGCGCGTCGAGGTCCACCTCGCACAGCGGCGCCCCGGCCGCGTCGAGGAACCGCTGGCGGTGGATGACCTGCCCGAGCGGGCGGACCGGCCCGTCGAGGTCCAGCCGGCGCAGCGCCCGGGCGGCGTTGCCGGGCAGGTAGAGCCCGGTCTCGACGTTCTCGCCCGAGGGCAGCCTCTCGGTCACGTCGGGCCGGAAGCCCACCATCCGCAGCGCCCGGGCCACGGCCAGGCCGGCGATGCCCGCGCCGACGACGAGGATGCGCAGGGGGAAGCCACCCATGGTGGTGTACGCCTCCGGAGGGGTTCGGCACGCGTTGGAGGCAAGACACTACTCGGCGCAATCGGCACACACCAGAGTCAATCGTGCCACTCCGAAACATTCCTCGGTGGGCCGATCCCGTTGCGCGGTGGACCGCCTGCCCACTGCGCGGCCCGGTCGTGACAAACCTCACCTACCTCGCCAATACCCCACGACCGTTGCGCAAGGGTGCCGGAGATCACCGGTTCCCGGCTCTGGCCGCGTACCGGCGAACCCAGTCGACGAACGACGACTGGGGGTCGTCCAAGCTGCTCAGCACGTCGTCCAGCTCGGCACTGGGGCCCTCATCGGCAAGTAGAACGGCCAGCGCTGCGTCGCGGGGGCAGTCACCCGGCAGCGGGGCACCCGACCGGAGCCGTTCCCTGAGGACGGCGCGATCCAACAGCGGGGCGAACTCCACGATCTTCTCCGCCAACAGCCTCCGCAGCGTCGGCCCCTTCTCGGCCACCGCCTGAGGGGAATCGATCCACCACAGCTCGTGATCTCCGGAGTCGATCCCGGCGGGGACCCTGCCACTCGTCAGGATGCGGAGCATCTCCTCACGCGGCAACGCCCAGAGCGAATTCGGCTTGATCAACCGGGTTCTGATCAAGCCCTCCGGGAAATCCGGTGGTTCGGCGTCCGCTGACGTCGAGTCGCTACGCGTCTTCTGCAACCACGCGTGCGGCACGACGGCCACGTTGACGAAGAACGCGTACGCATTCCTGGTTGACGACGTGGATCGCTGAAACTCCACGATGAGAGCGTCGCCGTCGTCTCCGATGCGCCGGTAGACACGTCCCGTCCCCGTCAGGCGGTGCTCCGCCAGGACCGGATCGAGGAACTCCTGGAAGAGCGTCCGGCTCAGGTTCCTCGCCAGGTGTTCAGTCATCGCCCCTCTCACTCTCGGTGCGCAGTGGGAACCGCCGCGCCACCTTTCTTCGAGCGGTGCGGCGAGCCTCCCGAGGATCCTGCGATGCGGCGAACCGGACGCGCGACGTCCGCCAGGCCACCCCCGGGGGCCTGGCGGACGTCGTTACGGATCGGACCGGTGGTCAGACCCGGGTGAGTCGGACGGCGTCGGCGATGATCAGGCCGCTGGCGGAACTCCACCGGCTGACGGCGACCCGGTTGGCGTCGCCGGCCGGCAGGGTGAAGGTGCCGAGCGTGCGCCACTGCCCGCCGGTCGCCCGCTGGTCGACGATGATCGTCCGGTTGCCGGTGGTGGTGGCGACGATGTACGGCGTCGCGGCGTTGTAGCCCGCGTTGGCCGGCCACCAGGCGTCGACCCGGTAGTTCGCGGTCGCCGGGACGTTGAACTTGTACCAGGCGGCGTCGCTGGCGGCGACCGGGTCCGCGAAGCGGTAGTCGGCCCCGTAGCGCTGGCCCGAGTACGTCGAGGTGCCCCAGTTGGCGCTGGCGGTGAACCGGCCGGCGGTGTTGTTGTCCACCACGGAACTCCAGGCGGTTCCGCCCGCCATCTTGGCGGCGACGTCGGAGCGCATCTTGTTCAGGTCGATGAACGACGGGTCGATCTTGCCGGTGGTGCTCGTCTCCCGGTGCCCGCGCGCGTAGCTGGCGTCCCGGCCCAGCCGCTTGAGCACGGCCGCGGTGGCGGCGATCGACGCGTTGTACTGCGCCGTCGTCATCTGCTGGCTGACCCCGTTGTAGTCGATCTCCCAGCCGATCATCAGGGTGTTGCCGTCGCCGGCCGGGATCGGCCCGCTGCCGCCGCTGACACCCGCGTGGTTGCAGCGCCCGGCGGAGATGACGTGGAAGACGCCGTGGTAGTCGACCAGGGCCTGGCAGAGCGGGCCGGGCAGGTCGGACCGGCCGTTGATGCAGACGTTGAGCGCCGGGTGCGGGTTGGTGGCGCTGGAGGTCGCGGCGGTGTGGTGCCAGAGCACGCCGATCGGGTTGAAGTCACCCGGACGCATCCGGTTGAGCCAGTCGCCCTCGACGACGACCTGGACGCCCGCCCCCCGCAGGACGTCCACCAGCCAGGGAATGGTGGCCATCAGGACTCCCCGAACAGGTCGGCGAGGCACTCGGCCTTCGGCGCGGCGATCGGCGCGGCGCTGGCCGCGGCGGGCTTGGCGGCGACGACCACCGCGGTGGCCGCCAGGGCCGACATGCCCAGGAGCCTGCGGCGGCGCAGGCGGGCGGGTCGTGGCGCGTTCATGGGGGCTCCTTCAGCGAGGGCGGAGGGGTTCCGACTGACCGATGAACTGGTGACGCGCACGCTATATCGTCACGAGCATCTATGTCGATACCCTTCATCGCCCCTATTCGGGCTGAAGGAATTTGGCAACCCGACCACCGTCCGGGGGCCGTGCGGACCCAGGACCAAGGGTCACCGAAGGGGTTGTCAGGGGTTGCCGAGGGCGTCGATGTCGCGCATCTCCTCGGCGGTGAGCGAGAAGTGGAAGATGTCGGCGTTGGCGCGGATCCGGTCCGGGGTCACCGACTTGGGGATGACCACGATCTCGTGGTCGACGTGCCAGCGGAGCACCACCTGGGCCGGGGAGACGTCGTGCGCGGCGGCGATCCGGGTCAGCACCGGGTCGGCGAGGTCACTGGTCTTGAACGGGCTGTAACCCTCCAGCACCACGCCCCGGTCCCGGTGCTCCCGGTGCCGCTGCCGGTCGTACAGCGACGGGCTCCACCGGATCTGGTTGACCGCCGGGTTCTCCTCCGTCGCCTGGATCAGCTCGTCGATCTCGGCGGTGCTGTAGTTGCTCACCCCCACCGCCCGCGCGAGCCCCTCGTCCCGGGCGGCGAGCAGCTCCCGCCACACCGGGATGCTGTCTCCCGGGTTCGCCGGCGGCCAGTGCACCAGCCACAGGTCGACGCAGTCGGTGCCGAGCGCGGTCAGGCTCGCCTCGAGGGTCTCCCGCTCCCGGCCGACCCGGTCCGGCGGCAGCTTCGTGGTGACGAAGACGTCCTCGCGGCGCAGCCCGCTCTCCTGTACCGCCCGGCCGACCTCCTCCTCGTTGCCGTACATGGTGGCGGTGTCGACGTGCCGGTAGCCGGCGTCCAGCGCGGCGAGCACGGCGTCGTACCCGGCCTGGCCGGTGGCCTGCCACGTGCCGAAGCCGAGCAGAGGCATCCGCACCTCGCCCGGGAGCGGAACCGTCGGCTGCTCCAGGTGGTCCATGCCGACGGGTCTACCCGTGCTGACCCCCGACATGCTCCGCCGATCCGGACAACCGGGCGCCCAGCGGACCGGCGCGGTTTGCCGGAGAATGCGGGGGTGGCTGACCGGCTGGAGGAGTACCGGCGCAAACGGGACGCGGCGCGCACCCCGGAGCCGGTGCCGAAGCGGCCCCCACGGCGGAAGAAGCCGGCCGAGGGGACGGCCCGGTTCGTCATCCAGCAGCACCACGCCCGCAGCCTGCACTGGGACCTGCGGCTGGAGCACGAGGGCGTACTGGCCTCCTGGGCGGTGCCGCGCGGGCTGCCCCGCGACACCGGCCGCAACCACCTCGCCGTGCACACCGAGGACCACCCGATGGAATACCTGGACTTCCACGGCGAGATCCCGGCGGGCGAGTACGGCGGCGGCCGGATGACCATCCACGACCGGGGCACGTACCGCTGCGAGAAGTGGCGCGACGACGAGGTCGTCGTGGTGCTCGACGGGGAACGCACCGCCGGGCGGTACGTGCTCTTCGCCACCGGTGGCAAGGGTGGCCGGGACTGGATGGTCCGGCGCACCGACCCGCCGCCGGAGGGCTGGACGAGCATGCCGGAGCTGGTCCGCCCCATGCGTCCCACGCCGGCGGCGAAACTGCCGAGGGACCAGGCGGAGTGGGGCTACGAGCTGCGCTGGGACGGGGTGCGCGCGGTCGCGTACGTCTCCGGGGGACGCCTGCGGCTGCTCTCGGAGGGCGACGAGGACATCTCCGGGACGTACCCCTGGCTGCGCGAGATGGCCGAGGAACTGGCCCCGGCGGAGGCGGTGCTGGACGGCGTCCTGGTCCGCATCGACACCGCCGGGAGGGTACGCCCCGCCCGCAGCGGGCGCCGGACCCCGGACGCGCAGTACCTGATCTTCGACCTGCTCTGGCTGGAGGGCGTGACCAGCACCGACCTGCCGTACGCGCAGCGCCGGGAGCTGCTCGACGGTCTGGCGCTCGCCGGCCCGCACTGGCAAACTCCGCCCTGGTTCCCCGGTGCCGGCCCCGAGGCGCTGCGGACCGGGCGGGAGCAGGGGCTGCCCGGGGTGGTGGCGAAGCGGCTGGACTCGACCTACGAGCCCGGCCGCCGCAGTCGGCGCTGGCTGAGCATCGACGCGGGCTGAGGAACGGGGCGGCCGGAAGCCGGGACACGAGCGGGACCACGATCCGCGACACGAGTCGAGACGGCGAGGAGCAGCGTGTACCTGACCCACCTGGAGTGCCCGCGCTGCGGGCGGGAGCACGACGCCGGCAAGCTGGTCAACCTCTGCGACTGCGGCTCGCCCCTGCTGGCCCGCTACGACCTGGCCGCGGTGGCGAAGGTGCTCACCCCGGAGCGGTTCCCGCTGCGCCCGGCCGACCTCTGGCGCTACCGGGAGCTGCTGCCGGTGGCCGACCCGCGGCACACGACCACGCTGGGCGAGGGCTGGACGCCGCTGCTGCGTACCCCGGCCTACGGCGCGGAGATCGGCATTCCGGACCTGCTGGTCAAGGACGAGGGGCTGACGCCGACCGGCTCGTTCAAGGCGCGCGGCGCGGCGGTGGGCGTCAGCCGGGCCCGGGAGCTGGGCGTGCGGCGGATCGCCATGCCGACCAACGGCAACGCGGGCGCGGCCTGGGCGACGTACGCCGCGCGGGCCGGGCTGGGCGCGACGATCGTCATGCCGCTGTCCGCGCCGGCCGTCTGCCGGCGGGAGTGCGTGGCCGCCGGGGCCGACCTGCGCCTGGTCGACGGGCTGATCGGCGACGCCGGCCGGCACGTCGCGGGGCTGGTCGCGGGCTCCGGCGGCGCGGTCTTCGACGCCGGCACGCTGCGCGAGCCGTACCGGCTCGAGGGCAAGAAGACGATGGGGTACGAGATCGTCGAACAGCTCGGCTGGCAGGTGCCGGACGTGATCGTCTATCCCACCGGGGGCGGGGTCGGCCTGATCGGCATTCACAAGGCGCTGCACGAGCTGCGCGAGCTGGGCTGGATCGAGGACAGGCTGCCCCGCCTGGTCGCGGTGCAGTCGACCGGCTGCGCCCCGATCGTCCGGGCCTTCGCCGCCGGGGAGGAGCGGGCGCGACCCTGGGCCGACGCGCACACCGTGGCGTTCGGCATCACCGTGCCCGCCCCGCTCGGCGACGAGCTGATCCTCGACGCGCTGCGGGCCAGCGCCGGCACCGCGATCGCGGTCGACGACGCCGAGATCCTGGCCGACCTGCGGGACTTCGCGGCGCGGGAGGGGCTGTTGCTCTGCCCGGAGGGGGCCGCCTGTCTGACCGCCGCCCGGCACCTGCGCGCCGGCGGCTGGATCCGGGCCGGCGAGCGGGTGGTGGTGCTCAACACCGGGTCCGGGCTGAAGTACCCGGAGACCGTGGACGTCGCCGACGTGCCGGTGCTGCCGGCCTGACGGTGTAAGGAAGGGACCCTTCCTCTACAAATTGCGATAGGAGGGGGCCCTTCCTTACACCGCCGTCAGTCCGTGGTGGGGTCGGTGAGGCGCCAGGCGGCGCTGACCAGGCCGATGTGCGACAGCGCCTGCGGGGTGTTGCCGAGCTGCGCACCCGTACGCGGGTCGATCTGCTCGCTGAACAGGCCGACGTCGTTGGCGTGCCCGAGCACCCGCTCGAAGAGCGCCTCGGCGCGCCCTCGCTCGCCGGCCATCACCAGGCACTCCACCAGCCAGAACGAGCAGAGCAGGAAGCCGGCCGGGTCGGTGCCCCAGCGCCGGAGGAGGCCGTTGCCGGCGCCCAGCTCGCGCTCGACCGCCTCGATGGTGGCGCGCATCCGCGGGTCGGTCGCCGGCAGGAAGTGCACCAACGGCAGCAGCAGCGCGGAGGCGTCCAGCTCGGGCGAGCCGAACGCCCCCGTGTACGCGCCGACCCGCTCGTCCCAGCCCTCGCGCAGCACGGCGGCCCGGATCTCGTCGCGGGTGCTCGCCCAGCGCCGCGGGTCGGCCCGGTCGCCGAGCCGGGGCGCGAGCCGCACCGCCCGGTCGATCGCCACCCAGCACAGCACCTTCGACGACAGGTAGTGCCGGTCGGCGTCCCGGGTCTCCCAGATCCCCCGGTCGGGCAGGTGCCAGGTGGCCGCCACCTGCTCGGTCAGGCCGAGCACCATCTCGCGCAGTTCCTCGTCGAACGTCTCGCCCAGGTAATCCCGCAGCCGCCAGACCGCCGAGATCACCTCGCCCGGCACGTCGAGCTGGCGCTGCCGCCAGGCGTCGTTGCCGACCCGGACCGGCAGGCTGTCGGCGTGGCCGCGCAGGTGGTGGCACTCGTACTCGGAGATGTCCCGCTCCCCCTCCAGCCCGAAGAGCACCGGCACGGGAGCGGGGCCGACCCGACCGATCGACCGGGCCGCCCAGGCGAAGAGGCGGGACGCCTCCGACGGGCACGCGGCCACCCAGAGGGCACGCATGGTCATCGCGAAGTCACGCAGCCACGAGTAGCGGTAGTCGTAGTTGCGGTCGCCGCCGATCCGTTCCGGCAGCGACGTGGTCAGGGCCGCGGCGACCGCGCCGCTGCGGGCGTACGTGAGGCCGGTGAGCACGGTCGCGCTGTGCCGGACCTGGCCCGGGTAGCGGCCGTCGTAGTGGTGCGCCTCCCGGTACGCCTGCCACGCCCGCACCGTCTCGGCGAGCGCGGTCACCGGGTCCAGCCGGACCGGCGCCGCCCCGTACGCCCGCCCGTACGCCACGTCGAAGCCGACCACCTGCCCGGCGGCGACCTCGAAGTCCTGCCGGACGCGGTCCCGCTCGACGGTCAGCGGGACCCCGCCGGCGCGCAGGCTCAGCACCACCGGGCCGGCCGCGGCGAGCACCCCGCCGTCGGGCCGCTCGTGCAGGTAGGGGGTGAGCAGGCCGTACTCCGGGCGGGGGCGGAAGTCCAGCGACATCCGCACCCGCCCGGTCAGCCCCTCGACCACCCGCAGCAGCACCGCCGGCGAGTTCATCCCCAGCTCGTGGCCCCGGGCGCCGAGTTCGGCGGCGAGCGCGTCGGTGACCGCCACGCTGCCCTCCGGGGTGTGGTGCACGGTGCGCAACACCAGCGTGTCGGCGAGGTACGCCCGCTCCGTCCGGTGCCCGGGCAGCCCGGCCGCGACGGGCGCCAGCCGCCAGTGGCCGGCCGCCGGGTCGAGCAGCCGGCCGAAGACCGACGGGGCGTCGAACCGGTCCGGGCACCACCAGTCGATCGAGCCGTCCCGGCCGACCAGTGCGCCCGAGCGGCAGTCGGAGAGGAATCCGTAGTCGGAGATCGCCGGCTGGTCCACCCGCTGCGGGTACCCCGTTCGGCCCGCCTCAGGCAGCCCCGCCGGGGCACCGATCGGGCCGACCAGGAGGGCGGCCCCGCGGGCGGGCGGTCAGGCGGCGACCCCGCCGGCGAGCGGTCAGGCGGGCGGCACCGCCCGGTGGACGGGTCAGGAGGTGGGCGGCTCGTCCTCGCCGGCCTCCTCCGCCGCGTCGGCCTCCTCCTTCGTCCGGTGCACCGCCTGGTCGGCGTGCTCCGGCGGACCGTAGACGGTGTAGAGCACCAGCGGGTTCGGGCCGGTGTTGACGAAGTTGTGCTTCGTACCGGCCGGCACCACCACCAGGTCGCCCTGGACGACCTCGCGCTTCTCCCCCGCCACCCGGGCCTCGCCGGTGCCGCTGACGAAGGTGAGAATCTGGTCGATGTCCTCGTGGACCTCCTCGCCGATCTCACCACCCGGCGGGATCGTCATGATCACCAGCTGGGTGTGCTCACCGGTCCACAGCACCCGCCGGAAATCCGGGCTCTTCTCGGCAACGGTCGCGATCGTGTAATGCTCCATGCCGCCACACATACCCGCTCGGGCGCGACGCCACGCCGAGACGTGCAGATGGTGGAATTGCCCACTGATCCCAGGTTTGGCGCCCCCGTGGGCGGGGATCGAGACAGGGACGGGCGCACGGCGCCGGTCGAGCCAGGTCCCCGCTGACGTACCGCCGTACGGCTGCGGCGGTGGGAGACGGCCAGAGCGCGGCGACGTTCCGATCCCGAGGGATCCGAGCGGCGCCGCGCGCTCATGTCCCCCGCCAGGGCGGCGGAACGCCCGTCGTCGCGCGCTCCTCGAGGGGCCGTGGCGCGCTCAGTCGTCGTCGGCGGCCGCCACGGGCTCCCGGCCGACGCAGCGCACCTTCAGCTCGAACTCGCCGGCCGGGCCGGCGAACGCGACCTCCACGTCGTCGTCCGGCCCCCGGTCGACGTCGGAGACGCGGTAACCCTGCGCCGGCGCCCAGGAGACCAGCCGCACCCCGTCCGACCCGCACTCGGCCACGGCCGTGCCGCCCGCCGTGACGAAGGCCCGGCGCTCGCCGTGCGGAGCGGAGCCGGTCGGTGCCGGCGACGACGGCCCCGCGCCGGTGGCGGTCGACTCGGGCGAGGCCAGGGCGCGCTCGACCTCCTCCTGGCTCAGCACGACGCCGCCCGGGGTGCCGGCGATGCTCTCCCCCACCCACCGGATCGCGGCCACCCCGATCAGGGTGGCGACGGCGGCGGTGGCCAGCCAACCGGCGACAGCGAGGAACGAACGGCGGCGCATCCACCGAGTGTCCCCGATCCCGGGTTGGGCCGAGCCCTGGCCGAGGCTAAGGGACGGTTAAGGACCCGGGCCGGCACGTCCGGGGCGGCTACCCTGCCCCCTGTGGCCCGCCTGCTGCTCATCGAGGACGACCTGACGATCCGTACGCCGCTGCTGCGGGCGCTGCGCGAACGGGGGCACGCGGTGGCCGCCGCCTCGACGGCGATGGCCGGCCTGCGCGACGCGCTGGACGACCGGCCCGACCTCGTCGTGCTGGACCTGGGCCTGCCCGACCTGGACGGCCGGGAGCTGCTGCGGATGCTGCGCGCCGTCAGCGTCGTGCCGGTGATCGTGGCCACCGCCCGCGACGACGAGACCGAGATCGTCCGGGTGCTCGACGCCGGGGCCGACGACTACGTGGTGAAGCCGTTCACGGCGGCGCAGCTCGACGCGCGGATCCGGGCGGTGCTCCGGCGCGGGGCGGGGTCCGTCCCCGAGGACCCGGCGCTGGTGGTCGGCGGGCTGCGGGTGGACCCGAGGTCGCGGCAGGTCACCCTGGACGGCGAGCCCGTCGAGCTGACGCCGCGCGAGTTCGACCTGCTGCACCACCTCGCCGGCCGGCCGGGCCAGGTGGTCACCAAGCGGGAACTGCTCGCCGAGGTGTGGCAGATCCCGTACGGCGGCGCCGACAAGACCGTGGACGTGCACCTGTCCTGGCTGCGCCGCAAGCTCGGGGAGAGCGCCCAGGCGCCCCGCTACCTGCACACGGTGCGGGGCGTCGGGGTGCGGCTCGAAGCGCCCGGGAGCGCCGGATGAGGGCGCGGCTGGCCCTGCTGGTCGCCGCGGTCAGCGTGCTCACCCTGGTCGCCTTCCTGGTGCCGCTGGCGCTGCTGGTGCGGACCGTCGCCGAGGACCGGGCCACGGTGCGGGCCACGGCCGACGCGCAGAGCCTCGTCACCGTCGTCGGCACCGCCGACACCGCGACGATCCGGTTGACGGTGGAGCAACTGGCCGCGGAGTCCGACCGGCCGGTCAGCGTCTTCCTGCCCGACGGCACCGTGCTCGGCGCCCCGGCCGCGCGGACGCCCGCGGTGGCGCTGGCGGCGCGGGGGCAGAGCCTCACCGCGGAGTCGGGGCGGGGGCGCGAGGTGGTGATCGCGGTGCAGGGCCGCCCGGACGGCACCGGGGTGATCCGCACGGTGGTCCCGCCCGAGGAGCTGACCGCCGGGGTGACCCGCTCCTGGCTGGTCCTGGCCCTGCTCGGCGTGTTGCTGGTGCTGATCGGGCTGGCCGTCGCCGACCGGCTGGCCCGCACCCTGGTCCGGCCGATCGGTGAGCTGTCCGCGGTGTCGCACCGGCTGGCGAACGCCGAACTGGACGCGCGCGTCACGCCCGCCGGGCCGCCGGAGCTGCGTGAGGTGGCCGGCGCCCTCAACCACCTCGCCGGTCGGATCCAGGTGCTGCTGGCGCAGGAGCGGGAGGAGGTCGCCGACCTGTCACACCGCCTGCGCACCCCGCTGACCGCGCTGCGGCTGGAGGCCGAGTCGCTTCGCGACCCGGAGGACGCGGCCCGGGTGACCGCGGCGGTGGACGGGCTGGAGCGGGCGGTCACCGGCCTGATCCGGCAGGCCCGCTGGCGGGCGCCGACAGCCGGGGCGGCCAGCGCGGACGCGGCCACGGTGGTGGCCGAACGGGTCGCCTTCTGGTCGGTCCTGGCCGAGGACACGGGGCGCGCGGTCACGCTGGACCTGGCGCCGGGACCGCTGCCGGTGGGCGTGCCCGCCGACGAGTTGGCGGCGGCCGTGGACGCCCTGCTCGGCAACGTCTTCGCGCACACCCCGGACGGCACGGCGTTCGCCGTCCGGCTGACGGCCCGGGCGGGCCGGGCCGTGCTGACCGTGGCGGACGAGGGGCCGGGCATCGCGCCCGACACCGTCGACCGGGGCGCCAGCACCGCCGGTTCCACGGGACTCGGACTGGACATCGCCCGGCGCGCCGCCGAGGCCGCCGGCGGCCGCCTCACCCTGCACAACGCGCCCTCCGGCGGTGCCGAGGTACGCCTCGAACTCGGCCCGCCGACGCCCTGACCGGGCAGGCTCGCGCCGCGCCGGCGGGGCGGTTCGGGGTCCCGGCGGCTGGGCGCGGCGACCGGACGCGGCGGCCGAGCGCGGCGACCGGACGCGGCGGCTG
This sequence comes from Micromonospora sp. NPDC023814, assembly GCF_040639595.1. Lineage (NCBI taxonomy): Bacteria > Bacillati > Actinomycetota > Actinomycetes > Micromonosporales > Micromonosporaceae > Micromonospora > Micromonospora sp. NPDC023814. The sequence continues at coordinate 13,594 of NZ_JBFAAF010000029.1, read as the reverse complement.
GGCGCGGCGACCGGACGCGGCGGCCGAACGCGGCGACCTTAACCCGGGCTTAGCGTTCGGGCAGCGTGCCGCTATCCCGTTGGGCGCGATCCTCGTGGTCAGAAACCGAGGAAAGGCGAACGAGATGAAGCGGAACCCCCTGATCCTGGCGTCGGTCGGCGGCATGGCGGTGCTCGCCGTAGCCGGCGCGACCCTCGGCGTCGCGGCCGCCGACAGCGGTCCCGCCCGGGCGACCACCCTGGCCGCCGCCACGACCGCCCCGACCACTGCCGCGACCCCGGACAGCGCGACCAGCACCCCGGCGACCGGCGGCCCCTCGGCGGCCCCCGGCACGTCGGGCAGCGGAGCCCCGGCGACCGGCGGGGATGCCGTCAGCGAGCAGCGGGCCCGCGAGATCGCGCTCGCCCGGGCGGGCGGCGGCCAGGTCGTCGAGATCGAGGCCGAGCAGGAGCACGGCCGGCCCGTGTGGAGTGTGGAGATCGTCGCCGGGCAGACCGAGCACGAGATCGACGTCGACCGGGAGAACGGCACCGTGGTCAAGGCCGAGCAGGAGCCCGTCGACGACGATGACGACCGCGACGATGACGATGACGATGACGACCGCGACGACGACTCCGACGACGACTGACCGCGGTGCCGCCGCCTCCCGCATCAGGGGGACGGCGTCGTCGGCTGCCCGGGTCGCGTCCGGACCGGCCGCCAACGGCGGACGTCAGGCGCCCCGGGTACGCCGTCAGGCGCCCCGGGTACGGCGTCAGGCGCCCCGGGTACGGCGTCAGGCGTGCCGAATACGGCGTGAGACGTCGGGCGTCCGGTGGCGGGCGTCGGCGGATCGCGGGCCGGTGGCGCGTCAGGGCGGGCCGATCGACCCTGTGACCGACACCGATGTCTGGCTACATTGGGGTATGGTGCCCGCCCACGGAGGCCGGGCGGCGGAACCGGTCTACCGCCCCATCCTCGCCAGCCGGCGGGGCGAGCTGGAGGCGCTCGGTCATCTCGACGACGTCGTCACTTCCCTGCTCGCCCCGGTTCTCCAGGTGTCCATCCTGGACTCGTACACACTGGACGTTCTCGGTCGGCTGCCCACCGGGCTGCTCCCGGCCGTCGACGTCACCGGTCTGCCCGACGCTCCGGAGACCGAGCTGGCCCGCTGGGGCGTACCGCTGGTGCCGGTGATCGGGCTCGCGGACAGCGACCGGCGCCTGGTGGCGCACGGCGCGGCGGCGCGGGGCCACGCCCACCGGGCGGTGGTCCGGCTGCGGGTCGGCCAGGACCGGGCCGGCCCGGACGCGACCACGGCGGCGGTGGAGCGCGTCTGGCGCCTCGCGCGCCTCGTCCCCGAGCAGTGCGACCTGCTCCTCGACGCCGGGGACGTGTGCTGCGCGGCCGACGTGCGGCTCGCCGAGCCGCGGCTGCGCCGGCTGCTGGAGTGGGCACGCCGGCACGCCTGGCGGTCGGTGAGCGTGGCGGCCGGCGGAATGCCGCCCGCGGTGTCCGGCCTCCCCACCGACGAGCCGGTACGCCTCGACCGCTGGGACTGGCGGCTCTGGCAGCGGCTGGCGGATCTCGGCGTCGGGTACGGCGACTACGGCGTCGGCTCGGCGGTGCCCGGCGCCGACCAGCCGGGCGACCGGCTGCCCACCGTGCGCTACACCACCGACGACGCCTGGTGGGTGTACCGCTGGTCGCGGCGGGGCGGGCGGGGCGACGACCGGTTCGCGGACCTGTGCCGCGCGCTGGTCTCGGCGCCGCACTGGCCGGCCGCCGGGGCCGACTTCTCCTGGGGCGACCACGAGATCGTCCGGCGCGCCCGGCGGGGCGCCGGTGCGGGCTCGGCCAGCAACTGGGCGGCGTGGAGCACGTCGCACCACCTGGCGCACGTGCTGGCGACGCTGGCGCGCCCCGGGCGGGAGGCCCGGCCGGAGCCGTGGCGCTCCGGTCAGCCGGCCGCCGAGCGGGGTCGGCCCGCCCGGCCGCACCGGGGCGGGGAGACCCGCCGGGCCGGCTGACCCGCCACCTCAGCGCCGGAAACCCGCACCGGGCACGTCACTGCTTCTCGGTGAACCCGAACTGCACGATGCCCTCGTCGTCGACGGAGGCGTCGACGGAGGCGTCGCCGAGCAGCTCGGCGGCGTCGGAGTCCAGGAAGATACGGGCGCCCTGGTTGTCGACCACGTGGTCGCCGTCGACCGGTTCGGCGACCAGCTCGACGGTGAGCGAGCCCGCCTGGGTGTCGGCGGCGATCCGCACCCCGCCGTCCTCGGCGACGTCCTGCTGGTTGGCGAGGTCTCGAATCACCATCACGGCGTTGTCGGTCATGGTGAGCATGGCGGAACTCCTCGTGGATTCTCGGATACGCGGTGCGGACCGGGATTCGGCCCGCGCACGAGCGCACGTGGGAGGCGATGGAAGGGCGACACGCACATCGCCGTCGCAGGTCGGGGCAGGTGAAAGCCCCTCCACGGCCTACGGTGCCCCCTGCCGGGGGATCCGTCAAATAGAGCGGGATCAGTGCCGGGCGCGGGCCGGCGCGAGCAGTGCCCGGATCTCGCGTACCGCCGCGCGGCCGGCCCGGTTGGCGCCGACGGTGCTCGCCGACGGTCCGTACCCGATCAGGTGGATCCGCTCGTCGGCGACCACCCGGGTGCCGTCCATCGTGATGCCGCCGCCCGGCGCGCGCAGCCGCAGCGGCGCGAGGTGGTCCAGCGCGGCCCGGAAGCCGGTGCACCAGAGGATCACGTCCGCGGGCACGAACCTGCCGTCGTCCCAGGCCACGCCGTCGGGCGTGATCAGGTCGAAGACGGGTAACCGGTCCAGCACGCCGCGCTCGCGCAGCCGGCGCAGCTCGGGCGTGAGCGGCAGCCCGGTCACCCCGACCACGCTGGCCGGCGGGCGGCCGGCGCGGACCGCCGCGTCGACCAGGGCCACCGCCGCCCGCCCCCGTTCGGGGGTGAACTCCTCGTCGCGGAAGTCGGGCGGGCGCCGGGTCACCCAGGTGGTGCCTGCCGCGACGGCGGAGACCTCGGCGAGCAGTTGGACGGCGGACGTCCCGCCGCCGACCACCACGACCCGCCGGCCGGCGAACTCCGCCGGACCCCGGTAGTCGGCGGTGTGCAGCTGGCGGCCCCGGAAGCCCGACCGGCCCGGGTAGTGCGGCCAGAACGGCCGGGTCCAGGTGCCGGTGGCGTTGACCAGGGCCCGGGTGGACCAAGCACCCCCGTCGGTCAGCACGTCCAGCCGGCCGTCGGGCCGGTCGCGCACCTCGCGGACCCGCACCGGACGCCGTACCGGCAGGGCGAACTCGCGCTCGTACGCGGCGAAGTAGGCGCTCACCACCTCGGCCGCCGGCCGGTCGGGATCCGCCGCCGGGAACGGCAGGCCGGGTAGGTCGTGGAAGCCGTGCACCCGGTCGAGCCGCAGCGTCGGCCAGCGGTGTCGCCACGCCCCGCCGGACCCGTCGTCCCCGTCGAGGATCACGAAGCCGTCACCGGGGGCGAAACCGGCACGGCGCAGGTGGTAGCCGGCGGAGAGGCCGGCCTGGCCGGCCCCGATCACCAGCACGTCGACGGAGCGCTCGTCCATGTCGGGTACAACAACGCACGTCCGCTCCGACTGCCCGCCGGGTGGCGTCTCGCCGCTCACACAGCGCGCCGCGCCGCCGGCGCGGTGACGTTCCGGCCCGGGTAGGAACCGGCCCGCCTCGCCCGGAGTCTGATCGACGTACGGGCCGGGCTCGGGCGGGAGGCGGGAATGGGTGGACGGCGGGGATGGCGGGCGCTGCTGCCGGCGGCGGCGCTGGGCGTGCTGCTGAGCGGCTGCACGGGCGTCGGGGTGGCCGAGGCGCCGACCGAGGGCACGGCGTCGTACGAGGCGTGGGGGCTCAACGAGGCGTCGAGCGACCTGAGCGGCGGGGACCGGACGGTGGTGCTCAACGGCGACCTGGAGCACGACAGCAAGGCGTTCTTCAGCGTCGACGGGCGGTGGCGGGCCGACGGGTTCGTGCTGGACGACGCCTCGGCCGAGAAGGTGCGCGCCCTGGCCGGTCGGCTCCCCGACCGGACCGGCGACCCCGAGTGCCGGCGGCTGGTGCTGGTGGCGGAGGGGCTGGTCGACCGGGCGGTCGCCGTCCTCACCCCGGAGGCGTCCGGCGGTCCGGTCACCGCCACGCCACTCGACGGCTGAGCGGAAATTTTCTTTCGGTCGGCAGTCTTCTCTGGCGAATACCTCCGTGGCAGCATCAGCGCATGCATCGTCGTCTCTTCCCCCGGACGCTCGCGCTGGCGGCGCTGGTGGCCGCCGCCGCCACGGCCGGCGCCCCGACCGCCACCGCCGAGGCGCCGACCCCTGCGGCGACCCGCCTGAACGCCACCATCGACGCGATCCTCGCCGACTCCCGGCTGGCCGGGGCGCAGGCATCGGTGGTCGTGAAGGACGCGGCCACCGGCGAGACCGTCTACCACCGCAACGGCGACCGCCGCCTGGTGCCCGCCTCCAACACGAAGCTGCTGACCTCGGCCGCGGCGCTGGAACTGCTCGGGCCCGGGCACCGCTTCGCCACCGAGGTGCACACCACCGGCACCCGGCGCGCGGGCCTGGTCTCCGGCGACCTCTACCTGCGCGGCGGCGGCGACCCGACCATGCTCGCCGCCGACTACGACGCGCTGGCCGCGCAGGTCGCCGCCAAGGGCGTCCGGGTCGTCACCGGCAACCTGGTCGCCGACGACACCCGCTACGACAGCACCCGCCTCGGCCCCGACTGGACCTGGGACGACGAGCCCTACTACTACGCGGCGCAGGTCTCCGCCCTGACCGTGGCTCCCGACACCGACTACGACGCGGGCACCGTCATCGTGCGGGCCGCACCCGGCGCGGGCGCCGGCGCCCGCCCGGTCGTCACCACGACCCCCGCCACCGGGTACCTGAAGATCGACAACCGGGCCCAGACGGTCGCCGACGGGGAGACGTCGATCTCCTTCGAACGGGCGCACGGCGGCAACACGGTCGTTGTCACCGGGCAGATCGCGCTCGGCGACGCGCCGGAGAGCGACTGGGTCACCGTCTGGGAGCCGACCGGCTACGCCGCCGACGTCTTCCGCTCCGCGCTGCGCAAGCACGGCGTGCGGGTGCTCGGCCGCACCGTGCTGGGCCAGGCCACCCCGGAGGAGGCGGCCGAGGTGGGGCGGCACGAGTCGATGCCGCTGGCCCAGTTGATGGTGCCGTTCCTCAAGCTGTCCAACAACGGGCACGCCGAGGTGCTGACCAAGGAGATCGGCCGGGTGCTCTCCGGCACCGGCACCTGGACGGCCGGGCTGACGGCGATCAGCGAGTACGTCGCCGACGCGGGGATGGACACCGGCACGCTGCGCCAGCGGGACGGCTCGGGGCTCTCCCGGCGCAACCTGATCCCCGCCGACGAGTTCGTGGACCTGCTCACCGCCGTCCGGGCCGAGCCCTGGTTCGACACGTGGTACGCCGCCCTGCCGGTCGCCGGCGACCCGGACCGCTTCGTCGGCGGAACGCTGCGCAGCCGGATGCGCGGCACCCCGGCGGCGGGCAACGTGCACGCCAAGACCGGCAGCCTGACGGGCGTCTCCGGCCTCTCCGGCTACGTCACCGACGCCGACGGGCGGGTGCTCGCGTTCTCCATCCTGCTCAACAACTACCTGGCCTCGTCTGTGAAGGGGCTGGAGGACCAGATCGCGATCGCGCTCGCCTCGTACACCGAGAAGGGCGCCGCCGCGGCGCGGGTCGCGCCCCCGACGGCGCCCGACGCCCCCCGGGTCCCCGAGGGCCGGGAGTGCTCCTGGGTGAAACCCGTCGCCTGCTGACGGGCCGGCGGGCCCGGGCCGGGTCCCGCCGACGGGCCGGCGGGGCCGGGTGCGAGGGCCCCGCCGGCGCTCAGGCGCTCAGGCGCTCAGGCGCCCGGGCGCTGCGGCGGCTCGGCGGTCGGGTCGCCGCCGGCGATCAGCGCGGCGATGTCGGCGGGGCGCAGGCCGCGCTTCGCCAGCACCCGGACGCCCCAGCGGTGCAGCCGGCACGGGTGCGAGCTGGCGTCGTTGCGACAGACCGTCCCGCCGGACCAGCTTCGGGGCGCGTGCACCACCACCGCCCGGACGGCGAACTGCGCGTCCTCGGCGGTGACGTACGGCGGCAGCGGGATCTCCCGGAGCACCTCCCCGGAGGGCTCCCCGGCGCCGCGTGGGGCGGGCGGACGGACGGTGCGGGCGATGGTGCTGCTCATCGGTCGAGCCTCCACAGAGGATTGTCGGACGTGGACAGCAGAAAGTTACGACACGGCGAACGCAACGCGACGGACAAACTGTCCCGGAGTCAGCGACCGCAGCCCCGGCACGGGCGCCGGGTACGCAGGTGGTACCCGACCGCCGCGACCCCCAGCCCCCACCCCCACAGCCAGTACGCCGGCTCGGCGACCCAGAAGAACGCGAGCGGATAGCGGCCGTCCCCCGGGTCGAACGTGCCGGTGACCGTCTCGACGGTGAGCTGGGCGAGGCCGAGCCCGAAGTAGCAGACCAGGCCGACGGAGAACAGCGCGGCCGGGACGAGGAGCAGCAGCCGGGGGATCCGCCGGCCGGCGAGCAGCGGCACCCACCCGGGCCAGACCACGCCCCAGGAGTACGCCAGGGCCAGCGGCAGCAGCACGCCCGCGAGCAGGAAGCCCACCTCGAAGGCGACCATCGACGCGCCCTGGCTGAGCGGCATGTCCTCGAAGCCGACCCACACCTGGGCCGCCAGGCGCAGCAGGCAGCCGGCCACCGCCGACCAGGCCGCCGCCCGGGCCCACGTCGGCACCGTCGTCGCCGCCTCGCGCGCCGGGCCCGTGCGCCCGCACCGGCGGCAGTCGCCCCGCAGCCGGTGGCGGTGTTGCAGGACCGCCGCGTGCAGCAGCGCGGCCCCGGCGAGGCAGGCGAGGCGGCTGAGCAGGGCACCCGGGTGGAACGCCGCACCCGGATCGAGGATCAGCAGCCCGACCACGTCCAGCAGCAGCAACGCGCAGGAGAACAGCACCGCCGCACAGACCACCCAGCCGGCGACGGCCAGCGCCGGCCGCCAGGAGCGGGCGGCGGCGAGGCCCGCGCCGACCAGCCCGGCGGCGGCACAGAGCGCCACCGCCCACCAGCCGGTGAAGACCACGAGGTCCGTGTCGAGCGGCGGGAAGGCCGGCGACCCGACGAGGGCCCAGCGCACCCGCACCGCGCCGTAGAGCAGGGCCCAGGCGATCACGGCGTACGGCAGGACCGGGCGGCGCGGGCGGGCGGCGGCGGGTGACGGGGCCGGTGACGGCAGCGTGGTGGTCATGCCGCCAGGCTGCCGTCGTACGTGGCGCGACGGTTCCCCGGCAGGGGTGGACCGGCTCCCCCGCCCGGGGGATCAGCGGGCGGCGCGCTCCCGCAGCCGGGCCGCCGTGCGGCGGGCGTCGTAGTCGGGGGCGACCCCGTCGACGATCAGCGTCGCGCCCGGGATGTGCCGGGTGCGCAGCGCAACGATCTCCTGGTAGGCCGGCGAGTCGTACCAGGCCCGGGCGCGCTCCAGGTCGGGGAACTCCACGATGACCACGGTGCCGGGCCAGTCGCCCTCCTTGACCTCCACCTCGGCGCCGTGCACCCGGAACCGGCCCCCGAACGGGTCCAGCGTGGCCTGGATCCGCTCGATGTAGGTCAGGACGTCCTCGTTGATCTGCGGTGCGTGCAGGTGGGCGAGCGCGAACGCGGGCATGGATCCCTCCCCGTGGGGCCGGTCCGCCCGGCCGGTCGCCGGTGCGGTACGCCGAGTCTCGCGCCGGCGCCCGCCCGGCGTCGATTACCCATGGGGTAACGGCGACCCGCCGCCCCTGCTCAGACGCGGTCGAGCACGACGACCGGGATGTCCCGGTCGGTCCTCGCCTGGTACTCGTCGTACGACGGCCAGATGGCGGCCATCGTGGACCACATCCGCGGCTTCTCCTCGGCCGTCGCGGTACGCGCCCGCGCGGTGAACCGTTCGCCACCCACCTGCACCTCGACCAGCGGCTCGTCGAGCAGGTTCAGGTACCAGGCCGGGTGCTTCGGATCGCCGCCCTGCGAGGCGACCACCAGGTACGCGTCGCCGTCGCGGCCGTAGATGAGCGCGGTGCGCCGCAATTTCCCGCTGCGCCGGCCCCGGGTGGTCAGCAGCAGCGTGAAGACGCCCGGCCGCCACTCGTGGCCCTCGGCACCGTCGGTCTCGACGTACCGCCGGATGTGGTCGGCCACCCAGCCCTGCGGGCTGTCCAGCACCTGCTCGCCCGACGTCATCCGCCCTCCCGTTCGTCCGCGTCGCTCCTCGTTGCGCTCACGCTACCCCCGGGCGCGGCCGGCCACCGGGCGAACGCCGCCGCGCGGCGGCCCGCCGGGGCGGACGCCGCCGCAGGAGTGGTTGCGGGCCGGGTCGCCCGGGCTCGTGCGCGGATCAGTGTCGCCGGCGGCGGTGCAGCCCGCGGCCGGGGTGCCAGCTCTCGATGACCAGGTGGTCCGGCGGATCGCCCACCCGGGTCAGGACCACCTCGGTCAGCTCGATCCGGAACCGGTGCGAGCCGTCGTCGGCGGGCGGCTCCTCGTGCGCCCGGCCGGCGATCTTCGCGTCGCCGTCCCAGGACCGCGGATCGTCCTCGGGAGCGTCCTCCGTCGGGCAGTGCAGCGCCACCCGTGGGTCACGGCGCAGGTCGAGGGCCTTGAGCGCGCCGGCCATGCTGCCCAACCGCAGGTGCTCGGGGCCGAAGTCGAACTCCGTGCCGCTGATCCGGGGCGAGCCGTCCCGGCGCAGCGTCGCCATCGTGCCGTGCTTGCGTACCGCGAAGCGGGCACGCACCCGCTCGGCGAACTCGGGTTCCTCGCGCAGGAGGTCGGACCACCATGTCATGGGGCTCAGCGTGGCAGCCAATCCGGACAACCCGTGGCAGCTTTCCTCAGCGGATCTCGAACCCGAGCGCCTGCGCGATCACCACGGTCTGCTCCGGGTCGACGATCGCCCCGGCCCGCTCCACGACCGTCGGGTCGAGCGCGGTCAGGTCGCTGCCGCGCAGGTCGGCGCCGGACAGCCGGGAGCTGTGCAGTTGCGCGCCCGAGAGGTCCACGCCGGTGACGGTGGCGCCGGTCAGGTTGGCCCCGGTGAGGTCGACCTCCCGCATCCGTACGTCGGTGATCCGCACGCCGCGCAGGTCGGCGCCGGGCAGGGCGACGAACGACCAGTCGCCGCCGGAGACCGTCAACGGCCGCAGGTCGCACTGCGCGAACGTGCTGCCCACCAGCTTGCAGCCGGTGAACTCGGCCTCGAAGAGGTTGCACCGTTGGAAGGTGCACCGGGTGAAGGCCGAGTCGGTGTGCCGGGAGGCGTTGAACCGCACGTTGCCGAAGGTGCACCCGTCGAAGACCGCGCCCTGGCTGACCGCCTCGGTCAGGTCGACGTGGAAGAACGAGCAGCCGACGAAGTGCCGGTCCACCAGTTCCTCGCCGTACCAGTCCTCGTTGCGGAAGGTCGCGTCCTCGGTCAGCTCGGGCATCGGGCCAGGCTACCGACGTCGTACGACATGTGGCCGCCGACTCTTCCGGTGCGGGGTACCGGCTAGTAGGTTCTGCGGCGTGAGTGTGGCACGCAGCATCGACCCGGACCAGATCGGCTTCGACCCGGCGCGCCTGGCGCGGATCGACGAGCACTTCGGCAGGTACGTCGACGACGGCCGGCTCGCCGGCTGGCAGGTGGTGGTCACCCGGCGCGGCGAGATCGCCCACTCGTCGACGTACGGGCTGCGCGACGTCGAGGCGGGGGCGCCCGTCGAGGCGGACACCCTCTGGCGGATCTACTCGATGACCAAGCCGGTCACCTCGGTCGCCGCGATGATGCTCTGGGAGGAGGGCCGCTTCGAGCTGACCGACGAGATCAGCCGCTGGCTGCCCGAGTTCGCCGACCTGCGGGTCTACAGCAAGGGCTCGGCCCTCAAGCCGTACACGGTGCCGGCGATCGAGCCGATCCGGGTCTGGCACCTGCTCACCCACACCGCCGGCCTGACGTACGGCTTCATGCAGACCTCGGTGGTCGACGGCCTCTACCGGGCCGCCGGTTACGACATCTACCCGCCGGCGGACGTCGACCTGGCCACCGCCTGCCAGGCGTTCGGCGAGCTGCCCCTGCTGTTCCAGCCCGGCACCGCCTGGGGCTACTCCGTCGCCACCGACGTGCTGGGCCGACTGGTCGAGGTGGTCTCCGGGCAGAGCCTGGACGCCTTCTTCGCCGACCGGATCTTCCGCCCGTTGGGCATGACCGACACCCACTGGTGGGCCGACGGCGACGCCGCGGACCGGCTCGCCGCGCTCTACGCGCCGGACCCGCGCACCGGCCGCGCGTTCCGCTACGACAGGCTGGGCGGCCTGGCGTACGAGAAGCCCCTGCTCCTCTCCGGCGGCGGCGGCCTGATCTCCTCCGCCGCCGACTACCACCGGTTCACCCAGATGCTGCTGCGCGGCGGCGAGCTGGACGGGGCGCGCCTGCTGGCGCCGCGCACGGTGCGCTTCATGGCCCGCAACCACCTGCCCGGCGGGCAGGACCTGGGGACCCTCTCCACCGGCGGCTTCGCCGAGACCACCTTTGACGGGATCGGCTTCGGGCTGGGTTTCGCAGTGGTGGAGGACCCGATCCCGAGCCGGGTGCCGAGCAGCGTCGGCGAGTACTACTGGGGCGGGGTGGCGAGCACGGCGTTCTGGGTCGACCCCGCCGAGGAGGTCACCGCGCTGCTCTTCACCCAGCTCATGCCGTCGAGCACCTACCCGCTGCGGCCGCAGCTGCGCCAGCTCGTCTACTCCGCCCTGGTCGACTGAGCCGGCCGGGCACGGTCGGATCGCCGGTTACCGCACCGGCCGGGCCACCCGCTCCATAACCTGGGAGGCGGACGGCAACCCGGCGGGCGGGCAGGCAGACGGTCACCGCCCCGGCCGGACGGGGGCGGGAGGCGGTCATGAGCAACATCGTCGTGTTCGGGGCGGGCGGCACCGCGGGCTCGCGGATCACCGCCGAGGCGGTCGGCCGGGGGCACCGGGTCACCGCCGCGGTGCGCCGCCCGGAGGCCACCTCGTACCTGCCGCCGTCGGTCAAGCTGGTCACCGGCGACGCCACCAGCGGGCGGAGCGTACGGGAGCTGGCGCCCGACACCGACGCGATGGTGGTGGCGATCGGTGGCGGGGAGCGCGGCCTCTGGCTCAACGCGGCGCGGACCCTGGTCGGCACCCTGCGGAACCTGCCGGCCGCGCCCCGGATCATCCACGTGGGCGGCGGGTCCACGCTGCTCACCCCGAAGGGCACCCGCTACCTCGACGAGCTGGACTTCCCCGACGAGTACCGCGACGCCGCGCTGGGCCAGGCCGACGCCCTGGACTTCTACCGCTCGTCGGCCGACGGGGTGACCTGGACGTACGTCTCCCCGCCGCCGCTGGAGTTCCATCCGGGCGAGCGGACCGGGCACTACCGCACCGGCGGCGACCAGCCGGTCACCGACGACGAGGGCCGCTCGGTGCTCAGCTACGAGGACCTGGCGGTGGCGATCGTCGACGAGATCGAGACCCCGCGCCACACGAACGAGCGGTTCACCGCCGCGTACTGACGGCGGTTCAGCACCTCCGCGGTGCCGTCGACCCGGCCCGGTCGACCCGGGTGTTCGTCGCGATGCCTGCCACCACCCGTTTCTACCAGTCGGTCAGCGCGGGCGGGGCGCGGCGCGGCCGGCGGCGGGCTGGGCGGGGACCCGGGGGCGGACCGAGGGCCGCCAGGCGCGGCCGTTGGCGTAGATGATCCGGAAACCGAGGTACGACGCGAGGGGCGCCCAGTGCGCCGAGCCCATCCGCAGCTCGGCGGCGTTGTGCCGCTGCCCGTTGGCCAGCACGTCGAGCAGGACGGTTTCGAAGGCGGCCGATTCCACCCAGTCCACTTCCCGGGTGAAACCGCAGATCAGCGCCGCTCCCGTGGCGGCCAGGAAGTCCCGCAGCGCGGCGTCGGAGGCGCGCAGCACGGAACAACTGCCGAAATAGAGCCGCCGACCCTCGCAACGACCGGCCATCAGTTCGGCGACGTCGGCGAGTTCGACGGATTCCCAGTCGGTGAGGCAGAGCCGGCTCGGTTCGCCGTGCATCGCGAAGAAGCCCACCCGGTGGTCGGCGTACTGCTTGAGCAACCAACGGTCGACGAAGTAGAAGAGTTCGTCGCGGGTCGCCGCGTCCTTGTGGATGAAGCGGATCTTCCCGAGCCGTTCGAGCAGTTCGAGGGTGGGCAGGACGGAACCGCGCTCGTTGAGGTCCCGGTGCCACTGGCCCTCGACGCAGAAGACGCCACCGCGCGCCACGCCGCCACCTCCCCCGTTCCCGCCGGCGCTGACGTTACCGCGTCGAACCGCCCGCAGAACATCACCCTCGGTGTCGCCGATTGCGACGCCGCGTGCCGTTCGCGGTTTTCTGCGGCCGGTTCGCAGCGATTGGGCGTTTCGCAAATGGGCCCGATGCCCGGGCAGGACCTAGGAACAGCCAATCGTGAGGACAATTCTCGTTAATTGCCGCCAAAGGGCCTCCCAGGTGCCAGGGTGGAAACGCGGGACGCCCCGGTCGAAGTCCCGAACGCCACCCCAATCGCACTCCTATCGGGAGGACTTCTGTGCGCGTTAACACCCTGAAACGGGCGCTTGTCGCATTCGCCCTGGCGGTGCCGGGAGCCGCGATCGCCACGGTGGTCGCCGCGCCGGCGGCCCATGCCGACGCCTGCTACACGTGGAACCGCAACCTCTACCAGGGGCGCTCCGGCGAGGACGTCCGCCAGCTGCAGATCCGGGTCGCCGGCTGGGCCGGCAACCGGGACATCGTCGAACTCGACGGCCGCTTCGGGCCGAAGACCGCCGCCGCGGTCCGGCGGTTCCAGTCCGCGTACGGGCTGCGGGTCGACGGCGTCGCCGGACCGCAGACGTACGCCAAGCTCTACGAGCTGCAGGACAACGACTGCACCCCGCGGCACTTCAGCTTCGCGGAGATGGACGACGGCTGCGGTCGCGGCGGATGGACCGGCGGCCCGCTGCCGCCCGCCCAGACCCGGCAGAACGCCCTGCAGACGATGTGGAAGCTGGAGGCGCTGCGGCGCAGCCTCGGTGACAAGCCGCTCTACGTGAGCAGCGGCTTCCGCAGCCGCGCCTGCAACGACCAGGTCGGCGGGGCGTCGGACAGCCAGCACCTATACGGCAACGCCGCCGACGTGGTCTCCCGCACCAGCTCGCTGTGCGAGGTGGCCCGGGACGCCCGCAACCGGGGCTTCAGCGGAATCTACGGGCCGGGCTACCCGGACCACGACGACCACGTGCACGTGGACTCGCGGCGGGAGAACGACAGCGACCGCACGCCGAACACCACCAGCTGGTCCGCGCCGGACTGCGGGATCGGCGCCGGCAACGCCCGGGCCAGCCAGGAGCCGGCGGATCGGTAGGACGGTCACGGCGACGCCGGCCCGGGGCGCGGGTGGGAAATTCCCGCGCCTGGGCGCCGTCCCGGAGCCCGGCGGCGACGACCTCAGCCGGTCGGGCGCCCTGTGGTACGCA